>CAZRTO010000007.1:0-32767 GCA_964603025.1 uncultured bacterium
ATCAGGCTCCGGGCAATTATACGACCGTTGTTAAGTTCACGATGACCGAATAAGGGAGGTCGGGTTCATTTTGGAGACTATTTTTATGCTGTTAAAAGGTTTTTTTAGGTTCCTTATTATCGTCGGCGCGGCAGTGATGCTGTCAAGCCAGATATCCTTTGCCGGGCCTATTCAAATGACCCTGCAGGGACATGCCGCAATAAGCTTTGGCGAAATGCTTCCCGGGGATTCCAAGACCCTCAATACCAATCCTTTGGACAGCTGGCTTTATTACAACAAGATCGATGTAAGGTCCGATGAAAACACACAGTGGGAAGTATATATCCAGGCAGAATCGCTTCTTACCTCGGGAACCAATACCATTCCCGCTGACAATTTCAGGTTCAGGACGGATTATGCCGGCTTTTATAAGACCGGAGGGCCCGATCCGAGCGACTGGTATGATCACAGGACCGGCCTCAGATATATATCTGAAATGCCTTTCTATCCGGCTACCAGCTATAGGATATATGTTTCCGGAGATGCGGATTCGTATCCCGGATTTAACAACAATATAACAGACAGTGGCCAGATCCAGCTAGTATATCTCCTGGATGTTCCGCAGAGCCAGACCGCAGGCCTGTATTCGACCAGGATAATTTACACAGTCACGCAATAAGGAGGGAATCGATTTGAAGAAGACAGCAACGGCTATTCTTTTTGTTCTTTGTCTGGCGGCGGGATCCTTTGCCTTTTCGCTCAACGTGGATCCTTCCAGCCTCTCATTGTCGGCAGGCCCCGGCGAGAGCGTTTCAGGAATGATCACTCTGGACAACAAAGGCGACCAGGAGATCTCCGTGCGAGCCTACGCGGAAGACTGGGCGTTCATGCCGGACCGCAGCAAATCCTTTAGAAAGCCCGGTTCGGTCAAGAACAGCTGCTCAAAATGGATATATCTCCATCCCGAAGAACTGAGGATAGCTCCCGGGCAGTCCAAGCAGGTCAGGTACACCGTCACCGCCCCGCAGGACGCCGCGGGCGGCTATTACAGCGTGATATTCTTTGAGACGCAGCAGGACGATCCGGAACTTTTGAAAAAAGCGAACGTGATAATCGCCGGCAGGATAGGCTCGATAGTGTATTTTGAAACAAAAGAAGGTCTAGAAAAACGGATGTCGATGTCAGACCTTAAAATATCCAGGTCCGTGCCGGGAAAGCCCATGTATTTTAAATTCACCGCCAAGAACGAGGGCAACACTTATGTGGCCCCTTCGGGCAACATCGTGATCGTGGACGACCTGGCCAATCTGCACGCCAGGATAGATATACAGAAACAGTACATACTCCAGGGGGAGTCGCTGGTGATCGAGAACAAATGGGTGAGCAATCTTGCTGCCGGACAGTATGATGTGATAGCGACCGTCGATTACGGGGGAGACGCCCCGCTGTCGCTCAAAAGGCGCATCACGGTAGAAAAATAACAGGCAGCGGGCGGAGCAAAAGGACTAATTCATTATGGTGAGGAGAGCTATATATTCTCTGGCGGTCGTAGCAGCTGCGGTATTGATCGCGGCAGCTTCGGCATCGGCCGAAAGCATCGTAGAGCTGGGGCTTAATGAGTCCAGGCCCTTTGACAGCGCCAACAACGTGTCAAGGGCGCTCAGCGCGGACCAGGATATCGCTCTCGTCGAAGTGGTGTCTCCCTCCAACTTCAAGATAACGGGCGTGGGGCTCGGCTCTACTTATGTTTATGTGTGGTGGACAGATGATTCCTACAGCGTTTTTAAGGTGTCGGTGAAAAATCTGCTGCGTGAGCGTCATGCCGAGGCCCTGAAAGCCGCTCCCGATGAGGCCAAGACCATCAGGTTCGAGCTTTCCGGCTCCTCTTATGGCGGGGATTCTCAGTCCCAGTACGCTTTTAACCGCTGGGCTTACGGCGGGTTCTTCAGCGGGCTCAAGCTCTCCGGCGATACGCCGCTGGGCCGGACGGACTCATATGTCAATTACGAGGGATACAACGCCAATCACGGCCTGACCAGGTTTTCGGTGAACTTCAAAGGCGACGATTACTATTTTGACGCTGGCGACGGTTCGATAGCGCTTTCGGAAACAACCCTCCCTTATATGCACTATCAGGGATTGCAGCTCAAAAAAGACCTTTCGGAGAGGATGTCCTTGACGTTCGTTACCGGCGCGAGGGGACAGGGATTCTGGGGAAAAGACGCCCTCAGGGATACCCGTCCGGTGCAAAAGTTCACGGCCGTCCAGGCGACCTTTAAGCCCGTAAAGGAACTCGCGCTGGACCTGAGAGCGGTGTCTTCGTCGACCGAGGGCAATTCCGTAAAAAGCGATATAGTCGGTATAGGGGCAAGATACACTCCAGCCCATTGGTTCTCTCTGGCCGGGGAAATGTCGAGCGGTCCCAACGATTCGGCGTGGAAGTCTGAAGTTTCCTACAGCGACCGGGGGCTTTCTCTGAGAGGCATATACAAGAATATTCCGGCAGGATTTGTCACGCCTTACGACTCTCTGAACTCGCGCGGTGTTGAGGGGTTCTTTTTATACGGCTCTCATAATCCGTTCAGCTTTATGCGCCTCAACGCGCAGGCAAGCCGCTACAAAAATACCTATCTGCAGTCGGCAGGCAGCGATATCTACAACAGCGATATTTCCGGAAACCTGGACCTCGTGGTAAACCGCAACCTGACGCTGACCTATGCTCCGTGGCAGAACGATCACAGGGGATTCGACGGCGGAGGGCTGGGGCAGGGGGCGCTCGCGCAGGCCAACTACTCATTCAAGCTTCTCGGGTTCTCAAACATTTTCCTCAGGTATCAGCCGAGCAAATTCACCGGATCGTCCACCGCGGAAACGGATTATATGAGCGAGAGGATGACGCTCGGCACCAGGCTAGGCGTGACGGAATCTCTCTATATCGATCTTGAAAGCGAATGGAACTCCAGGAACACTATCGGCAGTGCAGTCGTCCGCGACGGCAGGATGCTTAAGGCGATCCTCAACTGGGATTCGCGCCTCGGAGCCACTCCTCTGTACGGTAACTTAAGGGCCAGCTATTACAACGGTACGGACGCCGGGTCTCCGATCAACGAAGTCTGGGCGGATGCCGAGCTGGCGTACAAGCCGTCGGCGGATACGAAATTCTATGTCCGCGGCAAGACAGCGGACTATGCGGGCTCCGCCTCCAATACGATAGACAGGACCGAGCGGCATATAACCTGCGGGTTCAATGCCGTAATGGATTCATCCTTTTCCTTTTCGGGCTCTGGAAAGGTCGAGGGATTTGTGTTCGTGGACAGCAACGGGAACGGCATAAGGGACCGCGGCGAAGAAGGAGTGGCGGGCGCAAAAGTATATGTAAAGGACGCTCATTATGTGCTGACCGACAAGGACGGCTGGTACAGCATAAAGTCGCTGAACTCCGGGACCGCCCGGGTCGCGCTTGATATGGCCACCGTGGATCCCAGGAACATACTCACTACCAGAAATCCCGCAGAGGTCAGGATCTCTTCCGGTACCGGCGCCAGAGCGGATTTCGGGATAAGAATGGTATCTTCCCTGAAAGGCCGGGTCTTTGCGGATTCCAACGCGGATAAAAAATTCGATCAGGGCGACAGGGCCATACCGAATTTCCCGGTATATGTGAACGGCAAGAAATACTTGACAGACTTTGAAGGCAAATTCTTTGTGTACGATATAGGGCCCGGCAGGCACAGTATTAATGTCGATCCAAAAGATCTTCCCGCGAGAATGCTGCCGATGGTGCCAATAAACAACTATGTTGAGGTCGAGGCAGGCAGTACTGCCGAATTCGACCTGCCTCTCAAGCACTCTGCGCCGGTTCCGGCAAAACCAGTGGCACGCCAGCGCCGCCGCTGACCTGCTTTTCTGTGCTATAATTAAGACTGTAACCGCAGATTTTTCCGCCTGTTGAGAAAGAAGGTTGTTTTTCATATTTTTGTCCACTCCTAATTGTGCATGTGCCGCATGTCCGATCGGCAAAACCAGTGAAATCCGCATGCAAAAATGACGATAACAAATTGTACAGAGATACAGTATATTTTCAGCGGAAGGGCAGGTGGAAAAATTGAGCGTTTTTGTTAAATTCGGATCCAATACTACAAAAAGGAAGGAGAGTGAAAATAGAATGAAAAAAGTATTTTTTGCATTGGCGTTGCTGACCATAATAGCGATATCTTCCGGAGCGGCAATGGCGACCGGCACCGGCGATATAAACGTCGGGTACCCGCGTTTTGATATAGGCTATACAACTCCCGGCTGGCAGTTCCAGACATTTGAAGGAACGCCTTTGCTGTTTTCCATGACAGTGAACAACCTTAAGACCGCTGACAGGACCAACGCGATAGCCGGGGCTAACCTTAACGGCACGACCTCGGTGAGCAAGCTGTCGGTGACCGGAAAGGATATAGCGATACTCAACCATATTTCCGGATTCACGCTGTATCCGAACACGGCTTCATCCCCGTTCCCGTCCATCTGGGTAAAGGGAGATACAGTGAACCCGTCGCCGGATCCCGGCATCTATCTGACCGGGACGGACGCGAACAAATTCTATCAGCAGGGGCTCACGATCAACGCGCCTTACTACCTTGTGCCGGATTATCAGTGGACGGTTTTTGTCTTTGCCGATAAAGACCTGCTGACACAGACCGCCGGCCCAACTACGGGCAAGGTGCTCGATCCGAGAGTCGCTACGATGAGGTGGTTCGCCTGGGCGGATGATTCCTCAACGGATATCTCAATGGGGACCTATTACGGAAGCAGAGGCATAGCAAAACCGGCTTTCGGGTACAGAAGGGCGGTAGATCCTTCCCCCACGATGTTCAACATATTGCCCATTATAGCTTCAGGAGCTACCGAAGCCCAGAAAAAAACGTTCCTTTCAGGGACGACGGGCGTATCGACACCGGAGGTTGCCCCCGGATATGCTGCCGAGGTTGGTGGCGTAGCGCAGGGCGCTATCCCGTCTGACGGACAGATCTACTACAACATAGACAGGAACACGCCTGCCGCCGATAATGCCAACAACTTTGTGATACAGAACAGGAGCCAGATGGGCCTTGTTTACGCGGCCCCGAACAACGCGTATTCTCACAGGACGCAGAAGCTGCATATACAGTTCGCTGCGGTTTGGCCTGATGCCCCGATAGGAGTGGCCTCGGGAGCGAAATCCTGCGATATCAGTCTGTGGCAGAGAACGGCCCCGTAATAAACTAGGAGATGTTGTGAGCAGGAGGGGTGATCCCCTCCTGCCACATACGGTAATTATGCTTGATCTTGGATATATAAAAAGGGGATCAGTCAAAGCCCTGTTATCGGGGTTGTTGGTCTTTGTTATGGTCTCCGGTATTGCCCAGGCCGATCTTATTCTGCGGCAGCCTTCTCTAACACTTATGCTCGAAAAAGGCCAGGTATTCAACGGAGGAATAGTTTTAGAGAATGTTTCCGGGAGAGACCTTTCCGTAAAGGTTGAGCCGGTCCCGGCCCTTGACAGTGGCGGCAACCCTGCCGCCAGATCGTGTTCGGATTGGATGCTGCTTGAGGACAGCTCTTTTGTAATTCCGGCAGGCGGGATAAAGGACCTGCGGTTCAGGGCCGCTGTCCCGGAAAATGCCGAGGGGGGGTATTACTCAAGCATAGTATATTCGTATCACGCGGGGCAGATGCAGGGGCCGGATGATATGACCTTTAATATAAGGATGCATATAGAGATGCCGGTCAATATACAGATATCCGGGACCGTAAAGAACGATATTTCCGTCAAAGATCTCAGCATCAGCTATAATGATAACAAGACGGTGGAGATAACTTCGACTGTTGTGAATACAGGCAATTCATTTACCGACGTAAAGGCATCCTACTTGATACTGTCCCCTGACCGGTCAGTGGCCCGGGCGTTCAGTTCGGGGAATATCAAGATGTATCCAGGGGATGAAAGACAGATCCCTTACACAGGCCAGGACGTCCTGAAAAAAGGGGAGAATACGGTTGTTGCCGTATTTGATTTCGGCGGGGAAAGCCCGAAGTCGGTACAAAAAAAGCTGCTGGTGAAATAAGATGCATCTTATGAAAAGAAAGACAAGGTTTCTGAACAGGATAATATCCGCGGCGATGATCGTGATGCTGATCGCTCCGACCCTTCACGCCGACGAATGGATCACGATCGGATCTGGCGATATCGGGAGCGGGTCGGGCTCTGTGGCGCTTATAGGTGCTTCCCCGTCGGCCGCGTACAATGGAGATACCATAAACGTAGAGATCACCGGACAGGACACAAACTTTGGTCCGCTTACGACCGTTGATTTTGGCGACGACATAACTGTTAATTCGGTCAGCGTGACAGATGCCAGCCATATTACCGCCAATATTTCTATAAGCACTTCAGCCGGGACGGGAACACGAACAATAACTGCTGTGACCGGCGGAGAGATCGCCAGCGGAGCGATATTTACGGTAAATGCGCCTTCCTTGAGCATTTCCCCGTCAACCGGCGAACAGGGATGGACAGGGAACCTCACCGTGACAGGCACGGGTTCGCACTTCATTAACGGTACGACAACAGCTGTTTTCAGCGGTTCCGGGATCACTGTCAATTCAGTTGCGGTGTCCGGTCCTACATCCGCGGTGTTAAATGTCACCATAGCCGACCTCGCGGTGATAAGCACGCGAACACTGACCGTTTCCACCGACCTTGGCGCGCTGGGCATGGAAACAATTAACGCATCCTTTGCGGTTACGATCGCCGGAGGTGCCGGCCTCGTAATAGACGATTACGAATATTATCCTGGAAAAGACCACCGCGGCATGATGAACTACTATTACAGATCAGGCTCTAATGCCGAAGATGTGAACATCCCAGAACCGGTAAATTCAGCGGCGATCATACAAGAGGGGTCCCGGTCGATGCAGATAACATATGCCGGAGCAGCTGCCGGGCAGTGGGGCGGATACTGGGGTGGCGGACTCACGATAGAAGCAAAAGATCTTACGCCTTATTCGGGTATCAGCCTCTGGGTGAAAGGCGACGGGACAAATAATACGTTCAGCATAAATCTGACGGAAGCCGATGTTTCCGGAGTTCCTCAGGAGACATATGCCAGCCCGTCCTATTCTCTTTCGGACACCAACTGGCATGAGATACAGATACCTTTCTCAGCTTTTGTAAGGGATTCGTCAGGCAACCAGCTGGAAGGCTCGTTCAGTAAGGTCGTGAAGGGCTATGCGATAGTGTATCGCGGGGGCCAGTCTACCTCTGCTTTCCACTACATAGACTATATCAGCGCCAGGAACATAGACGTTTCGTCTGTTCCGACGGTGACCGGCGTCAACCCGAATACAGGGCCTAACAACGCGACAACTACCGTCACGATAACCGGGACCAATTTCACCGGAGTGACGGCCGTTAGAATAGGCACCTGGCCCGTCAGCTCTTTTACCGTTAACAGTCCGACATCAATAACCGCCGTGATCCCTTCAGGGTTGCCGGCAAATACATACCATGTGACGGTCACAAATGCATATGGGACATCCGCTGAGACCCCGGCTGATCTTTTCACCGTGACCGAGGGCAGCGGGGACATAATAATCGACAATTACGAGGACAACGGCAGGCCGGATGCCAGGGGTCAGATGGAGTACTACTTTAAATCCGGAGCTCAGGCCGGAGAGGCGGCGGTAACAGAACCGGCGAATTCAACCTCTATAGTCCATGAAGGACTGAGATCCATGCAGCTGAGATATCCTGGGGCTGCCGCGGGTCAATGGGGCGGATACTGGGGCGGCGGATTACTGACTCCCGCAGCCGATGCGATAGACATAAGCAGCGCGAACATGCTGGTGTATTATGTGCGAGGTGACGGGACTGATAATACGGCCAGACTATCGGTGACGGAATACAAAGATGGAGTCAACGACGAAACATACAGGGCGCTTGACCGGCATAAACTGAACAATTCTGGATCGTTCAAAGAGGTAAAGGTCCCGTATACAAGGATCTGGAGGGACGAGTACTCAGGTTCGATAAAGGACGACAATGTATTCTCGAACAGATTAAAGAGCTACACGTTCGTTTATGAGGGCGCTGCCGCCACTGCGAACAATAATTATATAGACCTTCTAAAAGCGGTCAATTGGACAGGGCCGATAATAGACCTGCTTGGCCCGAGCTTCGGACCTGTTGGGACGACAGTGGAAGTGATCGGAAGGAATTTTGGAGCGACTCAGGGGAGCAGCATAGTCACATTGAACGGCATGACCGCAGCGGTGTCGTCGTGGAGCGCAACCAGGATAGTAATGACTGTCCCTGTGGGGGCAACAAGCGGTCCCGTAGAAGTGACGGTCGACGGCTTTGTAAGCAACGCAGTGCCGTTCACGGTTACTTCAACCGACCAGGAAGGGCCTATGATAACGGCGATAACGCCCAACATCGGCCCGGCCGGGACTACAGCGGTGATAACAGGGACCAATTTCCTTGCCGATCCGGGTGCCGCCAACAGGTCCACGGCGTCCTATCACATAACATTCGGTCTTAACAGAATCACTACAGCAAATGTGCTTGCATGGAGCGACACATCTATTACTGTCATAGTGCCGAATATCGCTGACGGGGTATATCCCGTGCAGGTAAGGGCCAACGACCGAGAGAGCAATTTTGTGGACTTTACCGTTGGCATAGCTCTTGATACGGAACCGCCTTCTTCCGTGTTCGGCAATTCCATGGTCAAGAGCGGTTCAAATCTGATACTCGGCTGGACCCCTGCGACCGACAATGTCGGAGTTGCGGGCTACTATATATACAGGAGCACAACCCCTGTTTTCACGGCTTCTTTGTCTAACAGGGTAGGATCCTCGCCGACCAATTCATACACTGATGCCGGAGCGCTTGCGGCAGCTGACAGCTATTATTACAAAGTCAAGGCATATGACGCGGCCGGCAATGAATCGGTCCAGGCTTCGAATATGGGCTACAAACTGAATAAGAACATGGAGTTCGGTGCCGGAAGGCCCAACATAAACTGGTTGTCGATCCCTAATATTACTCCGTACAAAAAAGCGGCCGATATAGCCGCGGATATCCCTAACGCTATCCTGGTCAGCAGGCTGAACCCGGCTACCCAGCAGTTTGAGGACTATTTCAAGACGCAGTCAGGGATATGGCTGGGCAACAACTTTAATATTACTCCGGGTGAGGGATATGCCGTGGTTATAGAAGGCAATTCATCCTGGACACCGGCGGTGAACGAATGAAACCCGAAGCGGATTATATCGATATATATATAGGGATGAGTACTACATGCGATCGTTGAGAACTTATAAAAAGGGCTTATTTACCGCATTGTTGGCGATGCTGACAGTGGTCTCCGCTGTTCTTGCGGGAACCCAGCATATTGAATACGGTTATGTCCAGAATGCTTCGGATGCCACTGCGTCATCTAATTCCGGCGTGCGGATATATAACACTCTCCGGCCAAACGATGTCATTTCTTCATCTACAGATACCTCAAGCCCGAGCTTGTGGTACAAAAACGTCGGAGAAGCTATGATCGTACAGTGGCAGGTTGGAGATGACCATGTTGTGCTTATCGATAAGGAAATAAATCCCGGGACGGCAACCCGCAAAGGGTATTATGCAGTTTCCAACATAGATATTACCGAAGGAAATGACGAATATAACCATGTCTTAAGGCCGATCCCTGTTCCTGTTGGGACCCCGGGCGACAATCAAGCCAGCCTAGCGTGGACTGCGGCTGAGGAAGATCCGGGTGTGCCGGTAAGGACGAACATTACAGGATATAGGATCTTGAGATCGACCAGCCAGACCGGTCCGTATACTTTTTTGGCGACCGTTGAAGGAAGCACAAGCTATACCGATACCAGCGCCGTTAATGGCACCACATATTATTACGTTATCCAGCTTGTTTACAGGGTAAGCGCCGGAACACCGCTCGTCTCGGCTTACTATTCTGGGAATTCTAACGCGGTCACTCCTTCGGCCGGACCGCCCCCCGGAGTGATAATAATCGATGACTATGAAGACCCGAACCCGAGAACATATTACAATGCCGGCGATGTCCTTCCGACATATTCCGTCGGGACCGACGATCCTTATGAGGGCGCCAAGTCGGTACAAGTCGGATATTCATATACAGGAAGCGGGTGGGGCGGGCTTGTCGGAGGCGTGCTTCCGAATAATCTCGATATTTCTTCGGCCACCGGTGTTAGTTTCTGGCTGAAAGGCGACGGCTCAAACAACACAATAAGGATCGATCTCAAGGAAGCGACCAATGAAGCCCCCGCCAACGGCGAGGTATATTCAAGCACTGATATCCCGCTCAGCAACACAGGCTGGCAGAAAATAGAGCTGCCGTACAGCGCGTTCGTCAGGAATCCTTATGACGGAGTGACCGGCGGCAACAATTCGTTCGATAAGAATATATACCAGTACCAGCTGATGTACACAGGCACCAACGCGTCCGGAGCTTCCCACTTTGTCGATTACATTGTGGCCGAAACGATAAGCATTTCCGGAGCGCCAACGGTAACCGATGTAAACCCTGATACCGGAGAGAACACGTCCGCGACACCGGTTGTCATAACCGGTACCAACTTCGGCGGGACGACCGCGGTAAAGATCGGTACATGGGACGTAACTTCGTTCACTGTGGACAGCGCCTTGCAAATAAGCGCTGTCATCCCGGCCGGATTGCCGGTCGGCACATATCATGTGACCGTTACCAACGGCTACGGAACATCCGCGACTTCATCCGCCGATGAATTCACGGTAACTGCACCGGTCAGCACTGTTCCGACCGTAACGGGAGTGACACCGAACAGCGGAGTGAATACATCCACTACTCCGGTAACTATAGAGGGGACCAATTTCACCGGCGTGACGGCGGTTAATATAGGGACCTGGCCGGTGAGCTCGTTCACGGTTGACAGCGGAACACAGATATCAGCCACTATCCCGGCCGGATTGCCGGTCGGCACATATCATGTGACCGTTACCAACGGATCCGGCACGTCAGCCACCAGCCCGGCTTCACAGTTCACGGTGACCTCCGGCGGGACTGCTTTTGACGGAGTCGTTATTGACGACTTTGAATTCTATGCCGAGAGAGATCACCGGGGCATGATGGATTATTACTATGAGTCGGGTTCCGGAGTTGATGAAGTGACTATGACAGCGCCGGCGAATTCGACTACAGTTGTTCAGGAAGGTGTCCGCTCCATGCAGATGACATATCCTGGAGCCGCGGGCGCGCAGTGGGGCGGATACTGGGGAGGCGGACTCACGATAGAAGCAAAAGATCTTACTCCTTATTCGGGTATAAGCCTCTGGGTGAAAGGCGACGGCACCGGCAATACTATAGTAGTGAGCCTGAAAGAGGCCGATGTCTCAGGAGTTGAGCAGGAAGCTTATATAAGCGTTGCTATTCCGCTGGCCAACACCTCATGGCACAAGGTAGAAATACCATTCTCATCGTTTGTGAGGGATCCTTACGGAGTGCTTCTCGAAGGCGCATTCAGCAAGGTAATAAAGGGCTATACGATAGTCTACCGCGGCACGCAGACGACCTCTGCTCAACACTTTGTTGACTATCTGGTGGCCGAGAACATAAGCCTGTCAAATGTTCCTACGGTCACGGATGTGACGCCGGATACCGGAGTAAACACCTCCGTGACCCCCGTGGTCATAACAGGCACCAATTTCGGCGGTGCGACCGCTGTCAGGATAGGGACCTGGCCGGTGAGCTCGTTCACCGTGGATGCGGCGACGCAGATATCCGCGGTCATCCAGTCCGGTCTCCCGGCTGGGACATATCACGTAACAGTGACAAATCCGTACGGAACTTCGTCCACATCGCCGGCGGACCAGTTCACGGTTACTGTGCCGACAGTTCCTGGAACGGCGCCGGCAGTTACCGGTATCAACCCGAACACCGGAGAGAACACAACCTCCACAGAGGTCACCATAACCGGGACCGGTCTTGACGGGGCTTACGCCGCGCACATAGGGACTTTTGAAATGACTATTGTGTCAGTCACTCCTACTCAGGTGATCGCGATAGTCCCGCCGGGGATCCCCGCCGGAGATTATCATATAACCGTGACCACGCCCAACGGCACTTCCGCCGAGACCCCGAACGACATCTTCACGGTAACCGAACCGAGCGGACCGGTATCCGATACCACGCCGCCGGTTATAAGCGATGTAAGATTTGACGATAAGCCTGTGATGGACGGCGATTTCGTGGCAAGGACACCGGTGATAACGGCCCTGCTCACCGATGATGTAGCGATAGATCCTTCTTCGATAAGGGTCAGACTGATAAACGTATATGATACCGGATCATCGCCCGCCGTGACCTTCGATCCCGCTACTGGACGTATGCGGCTTGCAGTGACATCGCCGCTGCCTTACGGAGAAACAGCGTTCTCGATCAGCGTTAGCGATACTTCAGGGAATTCCGCCGAATTCAGGATAACGCTCAACGGCAATGACGGGTCGGTGTTCAATTATCCCAATCCGTTCGATCCGACGACCGGCGGCACAAAGATAGCTTTCAACATAAGAGAGAATACGCAGGTCACCATCTATTTGTTCGATACTACCGGAAGGATCGTGGTGAAAAGGCCTTTCAATGCCACTGTCGGCTTCAACGAATACGAGTGGGACGGCAGGGATGATTACGGCACTATGGCCAGCAACGGAGTCTATCTGCTCAGACTGGTATCCGGCAGCAGGCTTATCGGCAAGACAAAGATATGGGTGATAAAACGATGAGAAAGTCAACTTCCGCTTTAATAATACTGGCTTTGGCGGTCCTTACTGCCGGTGCATCCTATGCCCAGCAGACGGGCTTTGCCATCGACCCCACCTATATCGGTGTAGGAGCAAGGCCTCTGGGTATGGGAAAAGCTTATGTGGCCGTTGCCGAGGATGCGGATACCATATTCATGAACCCGGCGGGCCTGGGCAGGATAGATTCGTGGAAGCTTACCACACTGTATTCGGATTTCATGGGGGATGTCAAATACAGCGTGCTGGGCGGTGTCGTTCCCATGGAGACTGGGTCTCTCGGTTTTGGATATATCACATCCAGGGTCGACGGAATATGGATAATGGGCCCCGATGCCACCGCTACCACCCACTGGCCGGTCCCTTCAGCGCTGGGCGAGTACAGCAATAGCGTGGCTTTTGTCTCCTACGGTTTTCCGCTGGAAAAAGTCTCGGGTTTCGGCAAGGACATATATGTCGGCGCCAATCTGAAATATTTTGACCAGCAGGGATCCGGAACGAACGAAGCCTATTACGCGGGTGGCCGCGGCATCGACGTCGACCTGGGCGTATTGTACGCTCCAAAAGGATGGCTGTCGCTCGGTATAACACAGCAGAACGCGATCCCGTCCAGTATGGGCGGGGCGGTTACTTTCAGGAGCGGGGTCGAAGAGTCCGTCCCGTCGATAACCAAGGCCGGCGCCAAAATAGCGCTTCTGGGCGAGGAAGACCTTGCTTTGATAGATTCCTCATTTAAGCTTAATCTTGCGGCCGATATCGATCTCCACAGCACCGATAACAGGCCTATGGGGGTGCACCTCGGCGCGGAACTGATGCCAAACGATTTTCTGACCCTCAGGGCCGGACTTGACAGGGACCCTCATCCTTCAACGGTGGACATTTCCCAGGCTACAAATATCACTTTCGGGGCGGGGATAAAGGCTTACGGAGTCCGTTTCGATTATGCCTATCATCCTTATTCGTCGATAGCAGAGAACGCGACGCATTTCTTTTCACTGTCGTTCGTCGGCGAGGAAAAGAAAGAAGAGCCGCAGGTTGAAGACTACATAACGCTGCTGATGCCGCGGGACAAATATATAACCCGCAGGGATTATGTGAGGATATACGGCATGGTCAGGCCCGAAGTGGAGCAGCTGGAGATAAACGGGACCCCGGTGCCGATCGAGGTAATAGACGGACAAAAGACCTTCAGGATAAAGACCCCGCTCGAGGGATTTGGCAAGAGGTCCTTCATCGCTGAAGCGTTCGACGCGGACGGCAACAATCTGGACAAGAAGAAGCGCAGGATATTGAAGGTGGCTTCCTTCAAGGACGTACCCGAAGATTACTGGGCGTTCGAGTCGATCGAGGTCGGCGCTACCGCCGGGTTGTTCGAAGGATATCCGGACGGATTGTTCAGGCCAAACCAGGTCATGAGCCGGGCGGAACTGACGACGATGATGGTCCGCATAACAAAACCCGACCTGAAGAGCACGATCGAAAAGCAGGTATTCCCTGATCTGCCTTACTATCACTGGTCGATTAGGTATGTCGATGCGGCAAAAGATATGGGCCTTGTAATCGGTTATCCTGACAAGGAGTTCAAGGCCGACAGGAAGATAACGCGCGCCGAAGGCGTATCAGTGGCGACCAGGTTCGATTCGGAATATGTGGTGGATCCTGAAGATGATCCGTATTCTGATGTGGCGCAAAAACACTGGGCCGCAGGATACATAGAAACATCCAAGCAAAAAGGCATACTGGATTATCTGGCTACCGAAAGGTTCGCTCCCAAAGAGGGGATCACCCGTGCGGAAGCCGCGGAGATAATCGCAAGGACCGACTACGGCACCAGAATGATAGAGGACCTGCTCAACTGGAACAAGGGCTACGGACTTAAGTCCATGATACAGATAAGGCCCGAATAAACACTTCTTGGCGGGTGCTATAATCTATAATCATGTATCTTGTTGTCGGCCTCGGCAATCCAGGTAAACAATACGCGGATACGCGCCACAATATCGGCTTCAGGGTAGTGGAAAGCCTTGCCGCCCGTTCCGGCGCATCGCTCAAATACAAGACAGCCTTTGATTCTTTGTATGCAAAAGCCGACCTGGAAGGGCAAACCGTGCATTTTCTGCTCCCACAGACTTATATGAATAATTCCGGACGAGCGGTGCTTGCGGCCGCCAAAAAGATATCAGTTCTTTTGGAGAACATAATAGTCGTGCATGACGAGATAGACCTTCCTCCGGCGGCGGTGAAGATAAAGACCGGGGGAGGCGCCGCCGGCCATAACGGGCTACGCTCCATAATGCAAGATCTCGGTTCCGGAGACTTCACAAGGATAAGGGTAGGCATAGGCAAACCGGACAAGAAAAGAGCGACGGGAGCCGAATATGTGCTTTCCGGATTCTTGAAGAGCGAAAAAAAGGCCTTCAAGCAAGCCGTGCTCAGGGCGTCAGACGCCGCCGAAGCGGTGATCCTGCTTGGCGCCGCCAAGGCCATGAATTCCTTTAACAGAACAACACAGGAAAAATGAGCCTTTTTCTGGTCCCCGAACTTTTGAAGAAAAAATTCCCCTTGGACGACATAATGGCGCGCGGCCGCGTTTCGGGTATATGGGGGACCCTGAGAGCCGCTTTTACGGCCGCGGTCTTTCTCCATACAAAAAAGAACGTATTTACCGCTTTTCCGTCCACCGATGAAGCAATGCGACTGCACGAGGATATCAGGTATTTCCTTGATCTCGGCAAGGCTGTGTCGCGGGTCATGGACCCGAGCGACATGGCGCTGAGGGTCCCTGTCATCGACGCTCTATGCCGCGGAAAAAACACGAACATAATATCCGGTTCCTATGAAGCGCTGATGAAAAGAACGGCTGATGTTTCCTCAAAGAGCATGGTCGTCGCGGCGGGAAGAACATTGGGCAGGGATCTGCTCATTTCAACTCTGGCCGACCTGGGGTATAAAAGGGTTTTTTCGGTCGAAAGCGAGGGGGAGTTCTCGGTCAGGGGAGGGATCATCGATGTCCATTCTCCGGGAAGCGGACCAAAAAGGATAGAGCTGGATGCCGACCTGGTGGCATCCTTAAGGGATTTTGATCCTTATTCACAAAGGTCCGTTTCCGTTTCGGAGCCTTTCCGCATACTGCCGCTGATTGAGGATGAACATACCGATATCTTTTCCTTGGATAAAGACGCAGTTGTACTTGTTTTTCCCGGTCCCGGAGAAGTCCAGAAAAAACTGGCCCCGGGCAGAAAAAAAGTGTTCGCGACACGGTTCCCCGCAGCGGACAGCGGCATTGAGATACGGTCTTCAATGCCGGAGGAGTTTTTCGGGGATTCTGAAAAATTCCTTGCCGGACTTGCCGGAAAGGGCTCAGGGGTATTCGTCATAAGCAAGCAGTCCGCCAGGCTCAAGGAGCTTATGGCTGACCACCCGTCGGACGCAACGGTGGAACATGGCGAGCTTCACGAAGGATTCCTCCTGCCTGAATGCGGGATCAGTCTGTACACGGACAGGGAGATATACGGGGAGCAAATACCGCGCCGCCGTTTTAAGGCAGCGGAGATGCCTGCCGGGACCCGAACGGACCCGGGATTTAAGGAAGGCGATCATGTGGTGCATAAATATTACGGCATCGGCGTTTACCGGGGGATATGCAGGCAGAGCGCTTCCGGGGTATATTCGGACTACCTCTTCATTCAGTATGACGCCGGAGACTGTCTTTATGTCCCGGTCAACAAGATGCGGCTCTTGTCAAAATACAGCGCGCCCGCGGACCAGCCTCCGAGGCTGAGCCGGCTGGGTACCGGAGAATGGTCCAGACTGAAGAAAAAGGTCAAAAAGTCCATCAGGGACATGACAAAAGAGCTTGTAAAGATATATTCGTCTCGGCGCGATATAGGCGGAGTGGCGTTCCCGGCCGACAGCCTGTGGCAGAAGGAGTTTGAGGACGCCTTTCCTTATCAGGAAACTCGCGATCAGGCTGCGGCGGTACAGGACGTCAAAAAAGACATGCAATCGCAAAGGCCCATGGACAGACTGATCTGCGGGGATGTAGGATTTGGCAAGACAGAGGTGGCGCTGCGCGCCGCTTTCAAAGCCGTGGACGCCGGCAAGCAGGTCTGCCTGCTGGTGCCTACCACGATACTGGCGGAGCAGCATTATCTGCTGTTCAAGGAAAGGTTCGCTCCGTTCCCGTTCGTCGTGGAGATGCTTTCCAGGTTCAGGGACAGAAAACAGCAGAAGGATATAACCGAAAAAGTCCGGGCCGGGGCCGTCGATGTGTTGATCGGGACCCACAGACTGCTCCAAAAGGATGTCGCTTTCAAAGATCTCGGCCTGCTCATCATAGATGAAGAACAGCGGTTCGGCGTCACGCACAAGGAAAAGATCAAAAAGTTCAAGAACCGTGTCGATGTGCTTTCTATGAGCGCTACCCCCATACCGAGAACACTGTATATGGCGCTTTCCGGGATATGGGATATGAGCGTGATAGAAACGCCTCCTCCGGGCCGGAGCATGGTGCAGACGCACGTCGGACCATGGAACAAAAAGACCGTGCGCGAAGCGGTCGAGAGAGAGACAGAGCGGGGCGGGCAGGTCTTTTATGTGCATAATAGGATCGAAAGCATTGCCGCCTCGGTCAAAATGCTGAGCGGCCTGTGCCCCGGACTTAAGATAGCTGGCGCGCACGGCAGGATGGACGAAAAAAAACTTGAAGAGATCATGCTTGACTTTTCGTCAGGGAAATACGATGTGCTGGTATGCACCACAATAATAGAATCGGGACTTGATATGCCCAACGTCAACACGATAATAATCGAAGACCCGCAGAGAATGGGGCTTTCGACCCTGTACCAGCTCCGCGGCAGAGTGGGCCGTTCCGACGTCAAGGCGTACGCTTATTTGCTTTACGGTCACGGCGGATCTTTTACCGAAAAGTCCATGGAAAGGCTTGCCGCGATAAAATCGTTCACCGAGCTCGGGTCAGGGCAGAAAATTGCCATGAAGGACCTTGAGATAAGAGGGGCCGGTAATGTGCTGGGCGCCCAGCAGCACGGGCATATGCTTGCCGTCGGATTTGACCTGTACTGCGAAATACTTAAGGAAGCATCGCTTGAAGCAAAAGGGGAAAAACCCGTTCATGACAGAGATCCGGACATAGATCTTAAGGTCGACGCGTTCCTGCCCGACTGGTACATAGAGGACGAGCCTGAGCGCATATCCTTGTACAAGAGGATGAACTCGCTCGATACGGCCGCAGATCGCCGGGCGCTGTCGGAGGAGATGGCAGACCGGTTCGGCAAGCTTCCTCCCGAAGCCGAGAACCTTTTTATGCTCATAGACCTGAAAATCCATGCCAAAGAAAAAGGCATAGAACGGGTGCGCAGAAGATCAGGCATGGTAACGGTAGAAAGCAAAGGGGAAAAACGATATCTAAAAGTCCCAGAGGGTTCATTAAAAGACCTGATCACGCAGATAAAGACGCTTTGACGATTAAACAGCCTTTGTGTAATTGATCTGTGGCCTTGCAATTTGAATAGCGGACAGCCCTGCGTCAGGGCCTTTTTTACACCCCCTGAGCATTCCGTCGAACAGCTGTTCCGGGACATGTATCCTTCCGTTCTCAAATTCGACACCCATGCCGCTCTTTCTTGCCGATTTGATGTTTTCCGCCAGCAGAACAGCCTCTTCAGGAGAAAGGTTGAGCGTCCCTACATCTAGCACCCTGGGCCCGACATTGACAAGTTTGAGCAGGTTCAAAGCTTCATCGGCCCCCATGCCGCTTTTTTGTTTCTGCGCGGCCGGCTGATGTCCCGGCTGCGCCGGCGGCTGGACGCCCCATCCGGGAGGTATTTGTAACGGATTTATCCTGATCTCTGATGTGCTCATCTCAGTCAATATATCGGTCCCGGACGTTATTTTCTTGCATTGATAGGGTATATAATTGGTGTATGAAAGAGTTCGACGAGCTCGTTGAGGTGATACGCAAACTGCGCGCCAAGGACGGCTGCCCTTGGGACAAAAAACAGACCCATTCTTCTTTAAAGCCTTTTGTTGTTGAAGAGGCCTATGAGCTTGTGCACGCGATAGACGAAAAAAAACCGGCAAAGATCATGGACGAACTGGGGGACGTGCTGCTTCAGGTCGTGCTTCATGCGCGGATAGCCGAGGAAAAAGGCCGTTTCGGCATAAAGGACGTGGTGAACAGCATAAAAGAGAAGATGGTAAGGCGGCATCCCCATGTTTTTGCCGGGAAGAAGGTAAAGGGAGTCAAGCAGGTCTGGGCCAACTGGGAGCAGATCAAGTCCAGAGAGAGTTCGTCAAGATCGGTGCTGGACTCCATACCCAGGGCCATGCCGGCATTATATAGGGCCGACAAAACCCAGAAAAAAGCGGCCAGAGTGGGGTTTGACTGGGACAATGTGGCGGGGGCCTGGGACAAGGTCTTTGAAGAGCTAGGAGAGATCAGGGACGTGATCGCCTTAAAACCGCTCAAAAAACAGCGCCTTTCGGAAGAGATAGGGGACCTGCTTTTTTCTATAGTTAACGTGGCGCGCAAAATGGGGCTTAACAGCGAAGAGACCCTGCAGAGGTCGGTTGAAAAATTCTCAAAAAGGTTCTTCAGTATAGAGTCTTACTGCCGCAAAAAGAACATAAAAGTCTCGGACCTGTCACTCGACGAAATGGAGCTTCTCTGGGCCAGGGCAAAAAAATCCGCCAATATCCGGGGTTGACAGCGTTGTTTGCCCCCACAAAGTAAAGTATAATTTAGATAAGGAGGCCTGCGGATGCGAGACAGCTGGAAGAATATAGCCATATATACGGTCATCGCTCTTTTGGCGGTCGGGCTTTTGTCGCCTTTTTTTAACAGGGCGCAGGCTCCCGAGGACATAGGTTTTTCCGATTTTCTCAACCGTGTCGAGGCCGGGTCCGTAAAGGAAGTGCGGATATCCGGGGATATTATAAAAGGCCGGCTCGCGAACGGCAAGGAATTCAAGACCAGAGCGATAAACTATCCGAATCTTGTCCAGAACCTCCGGCAGAAGAAAGTGGATATATCGGTCGACCCGCCGGCCGAAACGGGCTGGCTGGTGAGCTTTCTGCTACAGATACTGCTTCCGCTGCTGTTCTTCGCGCTTTTGTGGTGGCTGCTAATGCGCCAGGCCCAGTCCGCCAACAATACCGCTCTGTCCTTCGGCAGATCGAGGGCCAAGCCTTTTGATACTTCGAGCAAGGTCACTTTTGCGGATGTGGCGGGAGTGGACGAATCTCGGGAGGAACTGAAGGAAATAGTGGACTTTTTGAAGGATCCAAAGAAGTTCAACGACATAGGGGCCAGGATCCCCAAAGGGGTCCTTCTCATGGGCTCCCCTGGCACCGGTAAAACCCTGCTTGCCAGAGCGATAGCCGGCGAAGCCGATGTTCCGTTCTTTTCCCTTTCAGGTTCGGACTTTGTCGAGATGTTCGTCGGTGTCGGAGCTTCCAGAGTAAGGGACCTGTTCAATCAGGCCAAGAAGAACGCTCCCTGCATAGTTTTCATGGATGAGATCGATGCGGTGGGCCGCCAGCGCGGAGCGGGGCTTGGCGGAGGGCATGATGAGCGCGAACAGACGCTGAACCAGCTGCTGGTGGAAATGGACGGTTTTGACCAGAAGACCAACATAATCATAATAGCCGCCACGAACAGGCCCGATATTCTCGATCCGGCCCTCCTCAGGCCCGGAAGGTTTGACAGGCAGATAGTGCTTGACAAGCCCGACATAAAAGGGCGCAAGGCTATACTAGAAGTGCACGCCAGGGGAAAGAAGTTCGCCGATGACATGGACCTTGAAATACTCGCCAGAAGAACCCCCGGGTTTACCGGAGCGGACCTGGAGAACCTGCTCAACGAAGCCGCGCTGCTGGCAGCCAGGCGCAACAAGAAAAAGGTCACTATGTCCGAAGCCGAAGAGGCTATCGACAGGGTTGTGGCGGGACCTTCCAAAAAGAGCAGGGTCATAAACGACAAGGAGAAGGACGTAGTGGCCGTACATGAAGTAGGGCACGCGCTCCTGGCAAAACTGCTTCCGAACGCGGACCCGGTGCACAAAATATCCGTGCTGCCGAGGGGCTTTGCCCTTGGATATACTCTTCAGCTTCCCCTTGAAGACAAGTACCTGATCTCAAGAGAAGAGATCCTGGACCAGGTAGTGGTAATGCTCGGAGGCAGAGTAGCGGAAGAGATATCCTTTGGAGAGCTTACCTCAGGCGCCCACAATGACCTTGAGAAGACCACCGAGCTTGTGCGAAGGATGGTCTGCGAATATGGCATGGGCTCTCTTGGGCCGCGGACCTTCGGCAAGCCTAGCAAGCAGGTTTTTCTCGGAAGGGATTTTGCGGAACACAAAGACTACGGCGACCGGACCGCGGACCTTATTGACAAGGAAATAGACGAGATAATAGGCAAGTGCTACGAAAAGGCCAGAAAACTGCTGCTCAAGAACAAGGACAAGCTCATACAGATATCCAAAGATCTTCGCGAGAAAGAGGTCATAGAAGGGGACGAGCTTGACCGGTATTTTGAGCAGATAAAAAAAGAGAAAGGGCCCGATGAAAAGCCCGGGATCGATCAGGGAATATTGTTCGCGTGAATAAGATCATAGAATGTGTCCCGAATTTCAGCATAGGCAAAGATCCGTTGAACGCGGAGCTCATAGTCAGCGCGGTGCGCAGCGCGGGCCCTTCGGTAGTGGTGGCCGACCATTCTTATGACATTGATCACGGCAGGCTGGTCGTAACGCTCTTTGGAGAAGGCGATGACCTTAGGGAATCCGTCTATCAGGGGATCAAAAAAGCAGTAGAAAAGATAGACATCAACAAACATCAGGGCGAGCACCCCTGCATGGGGGTGGCCGATGTGATCCCTTTTATCCCAGTGAGAAAGGCCACATTCAACGATTGTGTCCGGCTCCGGAACGAACTGTCCGAAAAAGTCTCTTCCAATCTGCATTTGCCAGTTTATATCTACGGGAATATCGCAAAAAAACCGGAGAGGAAAGAGCTGCATTATGTGCGCCGCGGAGGCCTGAGTGGCGTTGGCGACAGGATATGTACGGTCGAAGGCAAGCCGGATTTCGGGCCGTCCAAGCTTCATCCGACCGCGGGAGCCGTGGCTATAGGCGCAAGGGATCTGTTAATAGCGTTCAATATCAACCTCAAAAAAGGGACCGTTGATGATGCCAAGGCCATAGCCGCATCCGTCCGGGAGAAGGGCGGAGGCCTTAAGGGCGTGCGCGCGATAGGCATTTATCTGGGCAGCAGAGGGCTGCCCCAGGTATCGATGAACATAGTCAATGTGAGGGAAGCGTCCCTTAAAACAGTTTTCGACCGCGTCAGGGCGCAGGCCGAAGACCGAAAGCTTGAGATCAAAGAAAGCGAGATCATCGGTCTTATACCGGAAAGCGCCTCATTTGAAGGAATGAAGGAATATCTGAGGCTGAAAGACTGGGACGGGACCAGGATAATAGAGAATTATCTATGAGCGACGAAATGCAGAAGTCGTACGAGCCCAAAGGCATCGAGGAGAAATGGTACGCATCCTGGGAGGAAAAAGGTCTTTTCTCTCCGGAGACCTATGAAGGAGCTTCCGGCACTTTTTCGATAGTCATACCCCCGCCCAATGTGACTGGCTCTCTCCATATGGGACACGCTCTCGATAATACGATCCAGGATATACTGGCCAGGTACAAGAGAATGCGCGGGTTTAAGGTGCTCTGGCTTCCGGGTACCGATCATGCGGGGATCGCCACCCAGAACGTCGTTGAAAAATCCCTTTTAAAGGAAGGCGTCAAAAAAGAGGACCTTGGCAGAGAAGCATTCCTTAAAAAAGTTTGGCAGTGGAAGGAACAGTACGGAGGCAACATTACCAGACAGCTCCGCAGGCTGGGGGCTTCGTGCGACTGGACCAGGGAAAGGTTCACCATGGATGAGGGGCTTTCCAGGGCCGTCAGAAAAGCGTTCGTCTCCCTGTACAGAGAAGGCCTGATATATAAGGGTAAGAGAATGGTCAACTGGTGTCCCAGGTGCACGACCGCCATATCCGATATAGAAGTAGAGCATGAAAGCAAAAAAGGCAGCCTATGGCATATAAAATATGCTGTGGACGGTACTGACCGGCATATAACTGTTGCCACCACACGGCCGGAGACGATGCTGGGGGATACTGCTGTCGCTATAAACCCGGAAGATGAAAGATATTCCCATTTCGCCGGAAAGATGCTGGTGCTTCCGCTGGTCGGAAGGAAGATCCCCGTGATCAAAGACGGTTTTGTGGACCCCGCTTTCGGTACCGGGGCGGTCAAGGTAACACCGGCCCACGACCCGAACGATTTTGAGATGGCTGTGAGACATAACCTTCCAAAGATCAACATCCTTACGACTGACGGGAAGATAACGCTTGAAGAATTTTCGCAGGATGAACAGGAGAGGATCTCCGCATACAAAGGCCTGGACAGGGGCAAAGCAAGGGCAAAGATAGTAGAAGAGCTTGAGGAAAAAGGTTTTATTGAAAAGATCGAGGACTACGGCAACAATGTAGGGAAGTGCTATCGCTGCAAAACGGAGATAGAACCGTATCTCTCCGACCAGTGGTTCGTTAAAGTGGCGCCTCTTGCCGAGGCCGCAATAAAGGCGGTCGAAAGCGGCGCTATATCCTATATCCCTGAGCGTTGGACAAAGGTATACCTGGACTGGATGACCAACCTGCGAGACTGGTGCATATCAAGGCAGATATGGTGGGGGCACAGGATCCCCGTTTGGTATTGCAGATGCGGCGAGGTGGTGGTCTCTGAACAGGACCCGGACAAGTGCCCCTCTTGCGGGAGCAAACATATGAGGCAGGACAGCGATGTTCTGGATACCTGGTTTTCCTCTTCGCTGTGGCCTTTTTCCACCATGGGATGGCCGGATGGGACGAAAGACCTTAAGGATTACTATCCTACGAGCGTGCTTGTTACCGGGTACGACATAATCACCTTTTGGGTCTCAAAGATGATAATGATGGGAATGAAGTTCATGGGCAGGGAGCCTTTCGGCAAGGTGTTCATACACGGCCTGATAAGGGATGTCAGCGGAAAGAAGATGAGCAAATCCCTCGGTAACGTGATCGACCCTCTCGATGTAATAGATCACGCGGGTGCCGATGCGCTCAGGTTCTCACTGGTATCTCTTGTCACCGCAGGCGGGCAGGACCTTAAATTGGCAGAGGAAAAGATCACCGAAGGCCGCAATTTCGCCAACAAGATCTGGAATGTTTCCAGGTTCGTGCTCATGCAGGAAGGCAATGATCTCTTGTGCGATTTTGATCCCAAAGAACTGTCCCTTGCCGACAGGTGGATACTGTCAAAGTACGCTCATGCCGCTTCTGAGATCACGTCGTTGCTCGAGCGTTTTGAGTTCGGGGAAGCGGCGAGAAAGCTCTATGAGTTCATCTGGAGCCAATTCTGCGACTGGTACGTGGAACTTTCCAAGATCCCGCTTTACGGCGTGGAGGGCAACAGGAAGAATACTCTTAAGGTCATAAATTACGTGCTTGTGAACACGCTCAGGCTTCTTCATCCTTTTATGCCGTTCGAGACCGAGGAGATATTCATGCGCATGACGCCGGGCTCCCGGTCGATCATGCTGGAGCGATGGCCCGAAGGACATGAGGCTTTTATGGATGTCCGTTCCGAGAGCGAGATGTCGTCCGTGATAGAGGTTATCAGGGCCGTGAGGAATATCAGGTCTGAAATGAATATTCCATCATCAAAAGAAGTAGAGCTTTTGATAGCTTCGCCGGACAACACGGAAGTGCTTGAAAGAGCGAGCTGCTACATCAAGACTCTGGTCAGAGCGTCGGTGATAAAGATCTCAAGGGCGATCGATGCAAGGCCTGAGCGCAGCGCCATGGCAGCGGTATCTTCGGCTCAGATATTCATTCCGCTGGGAGGGCTGATCGATATCGAGAAGGAATCGGCCCGGCTTAAGAAGGGGCTTGCCGACATGGAGCTCCTGATAGAAAGGGCTTCGGCCAAACTTTCCAACAATGACTTCTTGAGCAGGGCAAAAAAAGAGCTTGTCGACGCGGAAAAGGCCAAATACAAGGAACTTATCGAGCGGCGCGATATGATAGCCGAACGTATAAGCGGGCTCGCCGTTTAACTGTTTTTTTGTTCCGGCTGTTTGCCGTCTTCTTCAACCACTTTGAATATGCGCCTGATCTCCGCAGATTTTCCGGTCGTCTCATCAGCAGAGATAAGGACGGCATTAAAGACCCACGGTCCGGTCTTGGCGGGCTCAAACCTTCTCGGGATAAGCGTAAGGAACTTTTCAACTATAGGAGCGATCTCCACGCCGATGACCGAATTGTAGGCCCCCACCATTCCCGCGTCAGATATGTATGCCGTGCCGTTAGGAAGTATCCTCTCATCCGCGGTCTGCACGTGCGTATGCGTTCCCACAACCGCGGTAGCCCGCCCGTCCAGGTGCCACCCCATAGCGTATTTTTCCGAGGTAGCCTCGGCATGGAAGTCAGCTATTATTATTTTTGTTTCCTTTTTGAGCTCTTCTATCAGCCTGTCGGCGGTCCTGAAGGGGCAGTCGGCCTCTTTCATAAAGACGCGCCCGAGCATATTAATTATGCCAACGCCTTTGACGATCAGCTTTTCGGCCCCTGGAGTGCCGGGAGGATAGTTGCCGGGCCTGATCACATGCGTGCACCTGTCGATCTCTTTGAGGAATTCTTTGTTGTGCCAGGAGTGATTGCCGAGGGTCAAAGCGTCTATGCCTGTTTCCAGCAGTTCAAGATACTTTTTTTCGTTTATTCCCATTCCGGAGGCTATGTTCTCTCCGTTGGCAATGATCACGTCCGGGGACAGTTCTTTTTTGAGTTCCGGAAGGACCTTTTTCAGGCAGAGCCTTCCGGGTTTTCCAAAAACATCCCCAATAAAGAGTATCTTTTTCATTATTTTGCCGTTTCGGTGGTCCTGGTCTCTCTCATAACGGTGACCCTTATCTCTCCCGGATATTCAAGGTCCGCCTCGATCTTGCGGGCAATGTCATATGCCAGCTTGGCCGACATTACATCGTCCACTTTTTCCGGCTTGACTATAACCCTGATCTCGCGCCCGGCCTGAATGGCGAACGATTTTTCCACGCCTTCGAACGAGTTGGCCGTTGCTTCCAGGTTCTCCAGCCTTTTCACATAGGCCTCCAGCGTGTCCCTTCGCGCTCCTGGCCTTCCCGCCGATATGGCGTCAGCCACCTGGATAAGGATCGCTTCTATGGTCTGGGGTTCTTCATCGTTGTGGTGCGCCAGGATCGCGTGCACCACCTCCGGGGATTCTCCGGCCTTTTGGGCGAAGGCCGCCCCGAGTTTTGGATGGGTCCCTTCCATTTCCTGGTCTATGGCTTTGCCGATGTCATGCAAAAGAGCGGATCTTTTCGCGAGCCTTACGTTCACGCCCAGCTCAGCCGCGAGCATGCCGGCCAATTTTGAAAGCTCGATGGAGTGGGCGAGCACGTTCTGGCCGTAACTGGTCCTGAAATGCAGCCTGCCTAGCAGCTGGATGAGCACCGGAGGCAGGTTGTGCACTCCGCATTCGAGCGCCGCCTGCTCCCCGTATTCCCACATAGCCACCTTGAGCTCCTGTTTTGATTTTTCGCACATCTCTTCCACGCGCGCGGGATGTATTCTTCCGTCGGAGATCAGCTTTTCAAGCGTCAGTTTCGCGGTCTCCCTTCGGAGCGGATCAAAGCTCGAAAGTATGACGGCGCCTGGTGTATCGTCCACGATCAGGTCCACTCCGGTCGCCTGTTCGAACGCCCTGATATTGCGCCCCTCTTTGCCGATTATTCTGCCTTTGAGGTCATCGCTCGGGAGGTTGACTACCGTGACGGTGGATTCTATCACGCTGTCGACCGCGCACCGCTGTATCGCCGTGGTCAGGATCTCGCGAGCCCTTTTGTCGGCCTCTTTCCTTATCTGTTCATCTTTGGCCTTAATTATGAGCGCGGCGTTCCGCTCGGCTTCCTTGGCGATGTTTTCGAGGAACATCTTTGTGGCCTCTGATTTTGTCAGGCCGCTTAGGTTCTCCAGCACTTTTCTTGTCTCGGCTATGGCGTTGAGAAGCTTTTCCTTGTCCTTTTCCAGCTGTTCGGCCCGGGCTTTCAGGCTTTGCTCCGAGGACTCTATGGTCTTTTCCTTCTGGTCAAGATGTTCCTCTTTTTGGAGAAGACGTTTTTCCAGCTGGCTTATTTCGGAATTTCTTTCTTTTCTTTCCTTCTCTATCTCGGACCTCAGCCTCAGCGCTTCGTCCTTTGCCTCTATTAGAGCTTCTTTCCTGATCGCTTCCGCTTCGCGTTTGGAGTCCTCAAGCAGTTTTTTAGATTTCTCCTCGGCTATCCTGATCTTCTGTTCCGTCATGCGTCTTTTCAGGAACAGATAGAACACGCCCATGCCAAAAGCGGCGGCAGCGGCAAGGACAAAGTACAAAAATATCATGAATTCCATTTCTAAAACCTCCTAAAATACCGTGTTCATCGTTTACGGGTCATTTTTTCTTTTTCGGGTCTTCTTTTTCCTGGTTTTTTTCGGCGGCATGAGGAGCGATGCTCTTCCTCACGGCGCTCTCGATCTTTGCGAACAGGTCCCTGCGTTCCTTTAGGGAGTTGACGCTGTTTTCCCAGCCTACCGCGATCTTCTCGTTCCCGAACGAATACGTGGAGCCGCTTTTTTGTACCACGTTCAAGCTTGCCGCGATCTCAAGCAGGTCCGCCTCTTTGTCTATGCCTTTCCCGTGTATCAGCACGAAATAGGCCTCTTTGAAAGGCGGCGCGACCTTGTTCTTTACCACTTTTACCCTTACCTTGGAGCCGACGATCTTGTCCGCTTCCTTTATCTTTTCCGTCTGCCTTACGTCCAGTCTGACGGAAGAATAGAACTTAAGCGCCCTGCCTCCCGGGGTCACCTCCGGATTGCCGAACATTATGCCGACCTTTTCCCTCAGCTGATTAATAAAAATGACGATCGTTTTCGATTTGCTGATCACCGACGTCAGTTTTCTCAGGGCTTTTGACATGAGCCTGGCCTGAAGGCCTACCTGCATGTCTGACATTTCGCCGTCCACCTCGGCTTTGGGCACCAGCGCGGCCACCGAATCAACGACGATCACGTCCACCGCACCGCTTCTGACCAGGGTCTCGCATATTTCAAGCGCCTGTTCGCCGAAATCCGGCTGGGATATCAACAGATTGTTTATGTCTACGCCGATCTTTTTGGCGTACACCGGGTCAAGGGCGTGCTCCGCGTCTATAAAAGCGGCCACGCCGCCTTTCTTTTGCGCGGAGGCCACAACATGCAGCGAGACCGTGGTCTTTCCTCCGGCTTCGGGCCCGTAGATCTCTATTATCCTGCCCCTTGGGAGCCCGCCGACGCCCAGCGCCGCATCCAGGGATATGGAACCAGTGGGGATCGATTCGACCGTAAATCTTGTCGAATCCCCCATTTTCATTATCGCCCCCTTGCCGTAGCTTTTTTCGATCTGGGAGATCGCGGTCCCGAGCGCCTTGCCTTTTTCATCTTGAGCCATATCTGTGGTCCTCCTTTGCTTTGCTTCCAGCAATTTTCCCGCCATCAGCCTTCCTGTTCGGTCAAATACATCCACAACATCCCTAGCGCCGCCTGTGCGGCCTTTTCACGGATCTCGGACCTGGAACCCTGGAAATTGAACTCTTTGCACAACAGTCCTTTTTCTCCCGATACCGCTATATAGGCCAGACCTATTGGTTTTGGAGGGGAGACGGTGGAAGGGCCCGCCACGCCAGTGGCTGACAACCCTATCGAAGTCCTGAACTTTTTTCTAATATTCTCTGCCAGGATCTCAGCTACCTTGCTGTTGACCGGCCCGTCCTTTGCTATGATCGAGGCCGGGACCGCCAGTTCGGTGACCTTTATCCTGTTCGTATAGCAGACTATCCCCCCTGCAAAATAATCAGAAGCCCCCGGAAAGGAAGTGATCCTCTCGCATATACGCCCTCCGGTGAGCGATTCGGCCACCGACAGCGAGATGTTCTCTTTTTTGATCAGGACTGCCAGCTCCTCATCGGTGGTCTTGCCTATGGCGGAGAACATCTTGCTCATAAAATCTTCTATCTGCACTTCCATTTCAGGCCTCCCCGAAGTCTGTCTGGCTGAAATATTCCCATCCAGAATAAACGCATAAAAGCAGAGATATGCCGAAAAGGAATTTCCAGAACGGCAGCCCCAGGATCACAAAAAATATGGCCGTCATCTGGGCGGCGGTCTTTAATTTTCCGGTCCTGCTCGCGGCTATGATCCTGCCGCTTTTTGCCGCCCATGTGCGGATGCCCATAACGAGAAAATCCCTTGCCATTATCGTCAGCGCAAAGATCGCCCAGATCTTGCCGGTCTCGACGAATATGAGCAAAGCCGAATATACCAGGAGCTTGTCCGCGAGAGGGTCGATAAGCGAGCCGAACTGGGTGGTCTGTCCCAGCTTTCTTGCCAGATATCCGTCAAGCGCGTCCGTGAGGGACAGGATAAGAAAAAGGGCGGCGGCTATCAGCCTGTGCGAGAGCAACGACTGTCCTGACAGCAGAAAATATATGAAAAAGGGGATAAAAGCTATTCTTATGAGCGTTATACGGTTAGGAGCGTTCACGGCATCGTATCCCGATGCCGATATCCGAAGCAGTATTTTTCCCGCGATCAAGACAATTTAGGCTTGTCCGTACTGTAAACATTTAGAAAAAACTCCTCAATATCGGCTTGTTTTATGGATATCCTCTAAAAGGACCTGCACAAAACCCCTTAATCGTTTGTGCTCGGACTTTCAAAGAGATGTCAATATTCCTGACTAAATTATACCATATTGGTCAAATGGGGAGGATGGCATATAGGAACAAGGGTCCGTAAAGGTCCATGAAGTGTCAAAAGGCAAAAGGCGTAAGGAAATAATTCTATCAAGGCCTTTTAGTCTTCCGCCTCTTCTGCCGTTATGGGCCTTTATGGGCCCTCTATTATTTCAGATATTCCCTCAATTTGCGGCTGCGGGTCGGATGTTTGAGCTTGCGCAGCGCTTTTGCCTCGATCTGGCGGATCCTTTCCCTGGTGACCTTGTAAAGCTGTCCCACTTCTTCAAGCGTCCTGGGACGCCCGTCCTCAAGACCGAATCTCAGTTTCAGGACGGTCTTTTCCCTTTCGGACAGCGAGTTCATGACCTCTTCCAGGTCATCCCTCAGCATTCCGTGAAGCACTGTCTCATCAGGATGCGCTATTGAGTAGTCTTCCACGAAATCGCCCAGATGCGAACTCTCCTCGTCACCGATAGGGATCTCGAGCGAGAGAGGAAGCTGGGATACCTTTATTATCTCTCTCACTTTTTCCACGGATATCCTTGATTTTTTCGCGATCTCCTCTTCGGTAGGCTTGCGTCCGAGCTTCTGCAGAAGCATCCTGGTTATCTTGCGGAGCTTGTTGATGGTTTCGACCATATGCACCGGTATCCTGATCGTTCTGGCCTGGTCGGCGATGGAACGGGTGATGGCCTGACGTATCCACCAGGTGGCATACGTGGAGAACTTATAGCCTTTCCGGTAATCGAATTTCTCTACCGCTCTTATCAGTCCCAGATTGCCTTCCTGGATAAGGTCCAGAAAAAGCATGCCTCTCCCGGTATATTTTTTGGCTATGCTTACCACAAGCCTAAGGTTGGAATTCACGAGCTTATGTTTTGCTCTCATATCGCCTTTTTTTATGGCTTTCGCGAGATCGATCTCTTCTTTAAAAGTGAGAAGAGGGAATTTTCCGATCTCCCTGAGGTACATCTTCACGGTATCGTCCACTCCGGAGCTTTTTATCTCTTCGTGGAGATGTGAGATGTTCACTTCTTCTTCGTGGAACTGCTTTTTTACTTTTTCGGCGCTTATATCCGCGTTCTTGAGGATATATTCGATGTCCTCAATGTTCTTTGAGGGATCTGGATATACGGAAATATACTCTTCGGGGGAAACATACCCCTTTTTTTCCTCGAATTTCCTTCTTCCAGCGCCGGCCGTTTGTTTTTGGACCATCTTAACCTCCTTGGGTTTTTTTGCCATGTTAAAGCATTATCCTAATATTCATCGTCAAAAATGACCTCAAAATTCACCTTAAGAATGCCCGGATCTCTTCATGGCATTTTTTGTATTCTTCCTGAAGCGCCGGGACGGCTTCCGGGTCGGCTTTTTTCTCCGCCTCGCTTATTCTGGCGCGCAGTTCCTGCATCCTGTCCTTTATTCTCTCGGTTTTAAGGACATTTATGCAGTCCTCAAGGGCTTTTTCCCTGTTATCAAACTCGAACTCTTCCAGCATGATCCCTGAGAACGCTTTTCTGGCGTCCTCATCCAGGGTGCCGGCCACATCAGCCGCCGTGACGCTGTTGGACGAGGCAAGGGCGTTGAATACGGCCTTGAACCGGTCGTCGGAAAAATATTCCGGACCGATCTCCTGTTTGATCCGGACCAGGGTGTCGCCGCTTTCGGACGCGAATTTAAGAACCATTTTTTCCGCGGTCAGCTTTTTGGGCGAAGGTTTTTTAAGTTGCGCGCCCCGTGAGGGGTAGCGGGAATAAAAAAATCCTCGCCTTATTTCGGATTCCACGGTCTCTGTCTCCAGTCCCAGCCGGGAGGCAATGAGCTTCGCATATTCTTTTCTCAGTACCTGATCTTTTTCAGATGAAAGCGCTTTTGCCGAGTCCTTTAACGCCCTGGCTTTTCCTTCGGCCTCTTTTGTGTTGTGCCTGTTAATAGCGGCTTCTATTCTGTATTTAAGCCAGGGCACGGCCTTTTTTATCTGTTCCCGCAGGGCTTCTGCGCCCCTGTTCCTTATGATCTCGTCCGGGTCCTTGCCTCCCTCCAGCCTTACGATCTTGGGATATATCTCAAGCTCCCTGAGCATGGAGATCGTCCTGTCGGTGGCCAGTTCTCCGGCGCGGTCGCCGTCGAACACTAGCGAGAAATTGCCGGTGAACCTTTGGAGCGTTCTGGCATGGGAGGAAGTCAGCGCCGTTCCGGAGCTGGCTGCAATGTTCTTTATCCCGGATGAAAAGCAGGATATCAGGTCCATATAGCCTTCTACGATCAGAACGCAGTCCTCTTTTTTTATCGCATCCCTGCTGAAGTTCAACCCGTACAGTATATTGCTTTTGTTGTAGATAGGGGAGTCGGGCGAATTCAGATATTTGGGTTCTGCTCCGTCCAGGGACCTTGCTCCGAACCCGGCAACATTGCCTTTGATGTCGAACACCGGGATCATCAGCCTGTTCCGGAACCTGTCATAGTAAGAATTCTGTCTGTCAGCCCTGGGAAGTATGAGACCGGCGGCTTCTATGTCCTTCGGCATGAACCCTTTTGAGAGCAGATGCCTGTAAAGGTTGTCCCAGCCTTCGGGGGAATAGCCGAGCTTGAAATGCCTGACGGCGTCTTCCGTAAGGCCGCGCCCCTTGATATAGGCTGAAGCAGGCGACTGCGCCAGTTGTCCGCTGAAAAAATCCGCCGCCGCCGCCGTTATGTCGAAAAGGAGCTTTTTCCTGGAAAGGTCCTGTCCCGGCCCGTGGTCCGGAATGTCCAGCTGCACGGAATATTTTTCCGCAAGGATCCTGGCGGCCTCCCAGAAAGAAAGACCCTCCATTTTCATGACAAAGGAAAAAACGTTCCCGCCTTCTCCGCAGCCGAAACAGTGGTACAGCTGTTTTTCCTGGTTCACGGTGAACGACGGGGTCTTTTCGCTGTGAAAAGGACACAGGGCAAGATGGTTCTTGCCCCTTTTTTTCAGAGCGACATAGTCAGCCACCACGTCCACTATATCCGCTTTTTGCCTTATCTCTTCTATTGCCGGGTTCTGTTCTTTCATTCCTGCCATTCTTTTGGTACAAAAAG
>CAZRTO010000008.1:0-6970 GCA_964603025.1 uncultured bacterium
ATCGGTTATTCATCGGATAAAAAAGGCCGGGATTTCACCTGGCGGGGACGGCTTTCATGATGGAGGCAGCGGCCCTGTCCATACCTTGGCCGATGTCGATCCTTACGGCGTCCTTGAACCTGTTGAACCAGCTGATCTGTCTTCTGGCAAAGTTCCTTGTCCTTTTTTTGATCAGTTCCGTGCATTCTTCTTTTGAGAGCGATCCTTCAAGATAGAGAACGGTCTCTTTATAGCCCAGCGCCTGCATCGATACCAGGTCTTTTGAATAGCCTTTTTTAAGGAGCCCGTCCACTTCTTCCGCGAGCCCTGCTTTTACCATGTGCTCAACTCTCTTGTTTATTCTTTCATAGATACTGTCCCTTTCATCATCGAGCCTTATGAGCACAAGGTCGTCTCTGGGCTGTTTTTTTTGCAGTGCGGATATCGGGGTGCCGGTTTGAAGGAACACCTCCAGGGCCCTTACCGTGCGTTTTTTGTCGTTGGGAGATATTTTTGCGGCGGCGGCCGGATCGACCGATTCCAGTTCTTTTCTCAGCTCGTCCGTTCCGCGTTCCATAAGCGAGCTTCTTATTCCGCCAGCTCCCGGAGCAATAGGGAATGAAAAATCGTTTATAAAGGCGTTAAGATAAAGCCCCGTCCCCCCGACTATCAACGGCAGACGCCCTCTGCCGGATATTTCTGAAGAAAGATTTTTTGCGGAGGCGACGAACAGGGAAACATTCCATTCCCCGTCCGGATCGACTATATCTATGAGATGGTGTGCTGCCGCGCTGAGCTGTTCTTTGGAGGGCTTTGCTGTGCCGATATCCATTTGCCTGTAGACCTGCATGGAATCCGCGGATATTATCTCGATGTCGGTTTTGGATGCCAGAGCTACGGCCAGATCGGTTTTTCCCGAAGCGGTCGGGCCGAATAAAAGAACAGGGTTTATCACCTTCGTCCGCGCAGTGCCACAAGACGGAGCAGCTGGAGGAGCGCCATGGCTGTTGCCGCGACATATGTAAGAGCGGCGGCATCGAGCACCTTTTTCGCCTGGCCTATCTCCTGTGAGGAAAGATAACCGCTTTCCCTGAGCATGGCCACAGCCCTTTTGCTGGCGTTGAATTCCACCGGAAGCGTTATAACGGTAAAGGCCACCGCGAGCGAGAACAGGATTATTCCGGCGTCCATCAGGGGCCCGTACCCGAATATCAGCCCGGCAAAGAACAGGGGGATGGACAGATTGGATCCCAGACCTGAGACAGGGACGATAGCCGAGCGTATCTTAAGAGGAAAGTAGGCTTCTTTGTCCTGTACCGCGTGGCTGATCTCGTGCGCCGTTATTCCGGCCGCCGATATCGAGGATCCGGAGAAGATATCCCTGGACAGATTTATGGTCCTGTCGCGCGGATCATAGTTGTCCGTGAGCTTGCCTTCCGCCTGGCGGACCTGTATATCGCCCAGACCGTTCCTGTCAAGGAGATTGCGGGCAAGAAGATGCCCGCTTATTCCGGAGGACGTTCTTGCGCGGGAATATTTCTCATATGTTGAAGATACCTTGAACTGAGCGTACAGGGCAAAGGCGAGCGCAGGAAGCAGAATAAGAAAAGTGTGGTCGTAATAGAACATATCGTTATCCCTCCCGGTTTTCGGGCCTTTCTCTGAAGTACATCTTTTCTATATTTCGGAGCACCTCTATGACTATAAGGGTGAGAAGTGTGGCCGCGGCGGCTCCCGTATAGAGGCCGCACCCGACCGCAAGCCCGATGGCGGCGGTGATCCACACCGATGCGGCGGTGGTCAATCCCCTTACCGCGCCTCCGGATTGCATTATGGCTCCTGCGCCGATAAAGCCTATGCCCGTCACTACCTGGGCGGCTATGCGTCCGGCGTCGGCTCCGGGGAATTTATCGGCCATGAATATCGAAACAAGCATAAAAAGCGTGGAACCCACGCAGACAAGGGTATGGGTCCTTAAACCGGCGGCTTTTCTGTCCCGTTCCCTCACAAAACCGATGGCGCCGCCCAAAAACCCGGACAAGAAAAGCTGCGCGATTATCGTTATTTCATCCATTTTGGCACTCCTTGGTTTACAGCTTGAACCCGCCGTGTTTTTTGAAATGGGCAACAAGGCCGCCGTCGTTCAGCAGCGTCTGCATAGTCTCCGGAAAAGGTTTTATCTCTATTTCAAAACCTTTGGTCACGTTCCTGAGCCTGCCGCGGGCAAGGTCCAGCTCAAGCTCGTCGCCCTCGTCTATTTTATCTGTGTCGCATTCGATCAGCGGCAATCCCAGGTTGAAGCAGTTGCGGTAGAATATCCTCGCGAATGATCTGGCTATCACGGCCGATATGCCCGCGAACTTTATTGCCATGGGAGCCTGCTCTCTCGAAGAACCGCACCCGAAATTGCGCCCGGCCACCAGGAGGTCTCCTTTTTTTATCCTCGAATAGAAATCCGGATCAAGATCTTCCATCACATGCTTGGCCAGCTCCAGCGGATCCTGTATCTTGAACTTGTAGCGTCCCGATATTATATAGTCCGTGTTTATGTCGTCAGCGGTCTTTGTTCTTCGAGCGGAGCCTTTTAATAACATCTTCTGCTTTCCTCCTTACGAACATATCTGCACCTATGACGATCCCTATGCCTATGAGCACGGCCGCGACAGGGAACCTTATATCGATCTCCGGCAGCTTGATCGTCACGTATTTAGAGAACTGCGCGTTCCATATTGACGAAAGCTCATCCAAAAAAGCCGACCATTCTGCCTGGTTCATTAGAGATATTTTCTCGGATCAGTTATCTTTCCCTCTATTACCGAAGCCGCTACCGCGGCCGGGGATCCCAGATAGATCTCTGCCTTTGTGTTCCCCATTCTTCCCTTAAAGTTCCTGTTGGCCGTGGAGAGCACCTTTTCACCGTCTGACGGGACCCCGTTATGCGTGCCGACACAAGGTCCGCATCCCGGAGTGACAAACACCCCGCCGGATTCCATTATCGACTGGACTATCCCTTTTTTTACGGCTTCAAGGAAAATGCTTTTTGATGCCGGGGCCACTATCAGCCGGCAGTCCCCGTGCACTTTTCTGCCCTTTAGTATGGAGGCGGCGATCTCCAGGTCTTCGAGCCTGCCGTTGGTGCAGGTGCCTATGAATCCCTGCTGGATCCCCAGGCCTTCCACGGCTTCTATAGGAGAAACATTGTCAACCGTGTGCGGTTTTGCGATCTGCGGGGAAAGCCCGGACACGTCGATCCGGACGGTCTTCGCGAACGCGGCGTCCGCGTCGGACTCTACGGGCTCAAAGGTTTTTTTAGAACGGGACTTTACCCATTCAACGGTCTTTTTGTCGGCTTTCATCAGGCCTGCTTTTGCGCCCATTTCGATCGCCATGTTGGAGATCGTGAACCTCGCGTCCACGGACAGCGAATCTATAGCCGCACCGGTGAACTCCGCCGCCATATAAGTGGCCCCGTCCGCTCCGATATCACCTATGATCTTCAATATGAGGTCTTTGGAATAGACCCCCTTGGGCCATTTTCCCGAGACCTCGAATTTGATAGTTTCAGGGACTTTGAACCAGAGCTTTCCGCTGATCATGCCGGCGGCCAGGTCAGTCGAGCCTATGCCGGTAGAGAAGACGTTTATCGCCCCGTAGGAGCAGGTGTGTGAATCCGCTCCTATCACGAGGTTGCCTGGCACGACAAATCCCATTTCAGGGGTTATCTGATGGCACACGCCGCACCCTATGTCGAAAAGATTGATACCCTGAGCCTTTGAAAAATCCCTGATCTTTTTATGTATCGCCGAGACTCCCTCGTTCGGGGACGGGGAACTGTGGTCTATTATGATCGCTATCTTTGAAGGATCAAAGACTTTGCGGCCCTCCATTTTGTTGAACACATCGATCGCGACACCCGAGGTCCCGTCCTGTCCTATCATGAAGTCCAGATCGGCTATGACTATCTCTCCGGCTCGGACATTCTTTCCGCTGTGTGACGACAGAATTTTTTCGGCGATCGTTTTTCCCACCTTAGTTTTTCCCCCTGCCTTTTGCTTTCAGTACCTCTGCGGCTTTTTCAGTCAGGTACGGGTCCAGATTCTTGGATGCCAGCACTTCTTTCAGCAGCTTGCCGGCTTTTTTGTTCTCAGAGATCTCGGCAAGGTCGATCTTTGCCCTCGCGGCGAGGTCCGGATCGGCTTTTTTATTTCCTATAATGCCCATGAACACTCCCGTTGCGCGGGATTTGTCGTAGCGCGCCATGCGCCTGGAAATGTATTCGCCCTGGAGGAGCTTGGCCTTGATCGAAAAATAGTCGTCGGGCTTGTCTTTGAGCAGTTCTATCGCGTTCAGGCATATCTGCAGCTCGGCATTTATATCGGTCTTGGGATCGTAGAGCATCAGCTCCGCGTGGTTGGTGATGGCCCTTGCCCTGAAGTAAGGATCGGCCAGGTCGTTCTTGAAAAGCTTTTCTAGCAGCTTGAGGGCGGTTTTTTTATCTTCTTTGCCGTTCTTCTTCATGAGAAGCTCCGCTTCCACGACCAGGCATTTAGAACTGTAGTAATCGCTTTCCCCGACAAGGGCAAGAAGGTTTTTGTATGCCCTCCGGGCCAGCTCCACGGCTTCTTCGATGTCTTTTTTGTCCGATGACCGCACCGCCAGCTCGGCTTTGCCTATCATGGCGGCGGACCTGAGATAGCCGTATGTGGCATGCTGCAGCACGAATTCATAATGCGTTTTTGCCTCTTTCCAGTCACCCGGGTCGTCGCGGGTGATCAGAAGATCGGCGAGCCCGAAACGTATCTCCGCCAGATTGAATCCGCCCTCCACAAAACGCAGCATTTTGCGGTACTTGTTTATAAGCCTGTTAAGCCTTTCTTTTTCTCCAACGGCAGCTATGGTGGTCTGAACCAGGTGCGACAGTATCGGGGAAAGAGTGCCTCTCATTTTGTTCCGCGGCTCCTTTTTCGCTCTAATCTCTTGATAAATTATTCTACCTACTGTAGAATATATTGTCAAATGATCAGTCCTCAGAGGCAGGAGCAGCTGCGCGAGCTTGAGATCAAGCTCGGGACCAGGTTTTTTTCGGACGACCTGGTGGACCAGGCGCTCACCCACAGCAGTTACGTCAACGAATATAAAAAGACAGGTTCCGCCGATAACGAGAGAATGGAGTTCCTCGGCGACGCGGTGCTCAAGCTCGTGGTCTCGGATTATCTCTTTGAGCACTACCCGGACAAGGACGAAGGCGCGCTCACAAAGATCAGGGCCGCGGTCGTCTCGGACCTTTCCCTTTCTGAGATCTCAAAAAAACTTGGCATCGGATCATATCTTTTGCTCGGCAGGAACGAAAGGGCTTCCGGAGGAGAAAAAAAGAAATCCAATCTTGCCAACGCGCTGGAGGCGGTGATAGCCGCCGTGTACATGGGCACGGGGCTGGAAGAGGCCAAGAGAGTGGTGATGGGGCTGTTGAAGGAGCCGATAGAACAGGCCGCGGCGGAGGGGTTCATCATCGATTACAAGAGCGCTCTCCAGGAGCTCTGCCAGAAAAATAAATGGGGGCTGCCTTTTTACAAGGTGGCCAAAGAACTGGGCCCAAAGCACAAACGCATCTTTGTCATAGAGGTGAAGATCAAAGGGCTTGGTTACGGCACCGGCAGGGGGCTTTCCAAAAAAGAGGCGGAACAGAACGCGGCCCGCGCCACACTTTCAAAGCTCAAGGAAAAAGGCATAAAAGACAACGGCATCGGAGGTATATTCATGGGATTGCTGGGCGGGCGGAGGGTCCAGAAATGAGTTTTTTACTGCTCAAGGGCGGGGTCGTCGTCAATCCGGCCAGCGGGCTCAACGAAGAGAGGGACATCCTCATAGAAGGTGGCAAGATCAGGGATATCGGCAAGAACCTTTCCGTCGGCCCTTCATGCGAAAAGCTGGATATTACAGGCAAGACCGTGTTCCCGGGTCTTATAGATATGCACGTGCACCTCAGAGAACCCGGCAGGCCTGACAAAGAGACCATAGAGACCGGCACCAGGGCTGCCGCGTCCGGAGGATTCACGTCCGTGGCCTGCATGGCCAATACGGACCCCGTTGCCGATAACGACTCCGTTATCGAGTATATAACCGCCAAGGCAAAAAAATGCGGAGCTGCCAACGTGTTCCCAGTGGGCGCAGTGACAAAAGGGCTCAAGGGGGAAGAGCTGGCCGAGATGGGCAAGATGCATTCCGCCGGGGCCGTAGCTTTTTCCGACGACGGCAGAGGGATCATGAATTCCATTGTAATGCGCCACGCAATAGAATATGCCGGTCAGTTCGGAGCGGTGGTCATATCGCACTGCGAGGATCATAATCTCTCCGACGGCGGACTTATGAACGAAAGCTATCTTTCGACCATACTCGGACTGAAAGGCATCCCGGCGCTTGCCGAAGAGATAATGGTGGAAAGAGATATCTCGCTTGCTTCGGTGTACGGGCATGTCCATATAGCTCATGTGTCCACGGCCGGATCCGTGCAAAGGATAAGAGAGGCCAAGACAAGGGGCGTGCGCGTTACCTGTGAAACAGCGCCCCATTATTTTACCCTTACCGAGGCCGAGGTCGAAGGCTACAACACCTATGCGAAGATGAATCCCCCGCTCAGGTCGGAAAGTGACGTGAAAGCCGTGATCCAGGGGCTTAAGGACGGCACTATTGATGTGATAGCGTCAGACCATGCTCCCCATACGGTTGAAGAGAAAAACGTCGAATTCGCGCTTGCCGCTAACGGGGTTTCGGGAATCGAGACGATGCTCGGCCTGGTAATATCGGAGCTGGTCGAGACCAAAGAGCTGACCCTGGCGGAAGCCATAGCCAAAATGACCATAAATCCCGCGGTCATACTCGGGATACAAAAAGGACAGATCAAGCAGGGCGCTGACGCGGACCTTACCATAGTAGACCTTTCAAAAGACTGGGTCGTGGACAGCTCCCGTTTTATATCAAAGGGAAGGAACAC
>CAZRTO010000008.1:7070-32749 GCA_964603025.1 uncultured bacterium
CAGTGGCGGGATAATTGCTGGGGGAGAGGATGATGTATGGCGCGTGAAGAGAAGGGGCAATAGCGCGCTCTTCAGAAAAGAAAGGAGCTTCCCATATGCATTTAAGGCTGATAATTCTATTAGGAGCTGTATTTGTGCTTGTTTTTCTGCTCTCCTCCTGTTCCACCGAAAGGGAGATCGAACCGGAAATTCCGGCCGCCGAGGTGTCGGAAATCCCGACACCGGTACAACTGACACCGGAAGCCTCAAAAGTATTCAGCCATCCAAAGCAGCCGGAAGAATTCATTGACCCGAGTTACAGGCAGGTCTACGAGCCGCTGGAACTTAAGAATATCGACGCCAAGAGGGCGTGTGAGATATTGTCGAGGATAGTTCCGGAGGCGGTCTTTATGGAGGGCGCAAGGAGCACCCAGGTGATCGCGAAAGGCGCACAGGAAGACATCTCACGGATAAAAAAACTGATCACTTCCTTCGATGTCCCGGCAAGACAGGTAATGATAGAAAGCAAGGTGGTGGAAATGTCCTTAAGCGCCATGGAGTCCCTGGGAGTGACCTGGACCGGCGCAGGCAACGGCATCAAGCTCGCGGTTAACGGCAGGGGAGTTGCCGGTGAGGACATCTCCGCGGTAGTGACCGCTCTGATCGGGAGCGGCAACGCCAGGCTCATAGCGTGTCCCAGCATTTCAACTCTGGACGATCAGGAGGCCAGCGTAAATATAGGCAGTAAGATCCCTTTTGCGGTCCCGGTCAATTCTTCTTCGCCGTCAGTCCAGTGGGCCGTCCAGTATATAGATGCGGGGGTGTCCCTGAAGATAACTCCCCGCACCGGACAGGACGGACGCATAACGATCTCCATAAATCCGGAGGTCAGTTCCGTGTCCGAATGGCGCATGACCGCCGCGGGCGAATTTCCGGTGATCTCCACCAGAAATGCCAGGACCAGGATCCAGGTGCGCGACGGCCAGACGATAGCGATAGGCGGACTGATCAACGAAACGGACAGGGACAATATCACCAAGATCCCTTTTGCGGGGGAGATCCCACTGATAAAGGAGCTTTTCACTAAAAAGACCTCCGAGAGGACCAGGACAGAAGTGGTCTTTCTTATAACGCCGCGGATCATTTGAAGGCGTCCGGAAACTGATGTATCATGGTTCCTAAGCAAGAAAATGAACAGGGCCTGCGAACAACCCGTATCGAACGGCAACTCTGCAACGGATCCAGCAGCCCGCCTTGTGGCGGCCGGTGCGGCCGCGTTTGTTTTTTTGATCCTCGGGATGGGGCTTTTGTTTTTTGGCCTGAACCTTTCTCCCGGTTCTTCCCTGTCTTACTCGGTGGCGGATCATTTTAAAAGTCTTGAGCCCACTCCGGCAATGCTGCAGAAATTGGAATACAAGATAGCAGCTCTTGCTTTGATATCCAGGATATCCGGAACACTTATTGCGCTGCTCTCCTTTGCCGTTTTGTATATGACCCTCAAGGGCGCGGACATTGCCGGCGCTATCAGCAGTCGGCTACAAAAGGCGGCCGCATATCTGGGCGGAAGAAGAGGCATCGCCTCTTTTATGTTCATTGCCGGAGCGGCCATGCTTTCGATGTCATTTTTCTCAGTGCTCTTTACCTCCGCGGGTTTTTTCCTTAAAATACCGGTGTCGGCTTATCATATACAGCTTGCCGCTGCCGCGGCGGCCATGTTCATGTGGCTATTGTCGTGGAGTTTTTTTAAGGACCGGCGCGTGCCCGCTTTTTTTGCCGGCCTTGTCCTTGTGTCGGCCGTTATGGCGTTCTCGGCCGTTGTTTCGTCGGCTTTTTACGATACGGCTTTTGACGGCCAGGCGTACCACCAGGAGAACATGATATATATGGCGGAAGGATGGAACCCTGTATATCAGAACAGGGAGGGGGATGTTAAATATCCCAAGGTCGATCAACAGGTGTATACAACATCAAAAGCCGCGGCCATGGTCGCCTCGAACATATACAAATTGACAGGCAATCCCGAGACCGGAAAAGCTTTTAATATTGTTCTTATCTTTTCCTCGCTGTTCCTATCGATGTCAGCCCTGCTCTCATTTAATCCTGTTAAGGCCGGCTATGCGTTCCTGCTGTCCGTCTTGATCTCTCTTAACCCGGTTTCCGTATACCAGAGCCTCAGTTTTTATGTTGACGGCCAGATGTCTTCGGTCGTGATATGCTGCCTTGCGCTGTTCGTTGTTTTTGCCAGGGAACGGGACCTTTTGAGCCTGTCGGCACTGGGGATGTCGGTCTCGCTGCTCGCGGCGATAAAGCTGTCGGGACTGGCTTATGCCTTTTTTATCTGCGCGGGTATCGCCGCTTATGTATTCTTTTATATTTCGTCCAGGGATCTCTTCCGGGTTTCTGCGGTCTTTCTCGCGTTCGGGGCTCTCTCGTTCTTTTGCTTTTCTTTTAACCCCTTCGTAACCAACCACGTCAACCACGGGCATATTTTTCATCCGTTTTACGGGCCTTCGGCCATATCCGTGGTCAATCACGGTCCTGCATATATTGTCGGAATGAACAATCTGCAGAAAGCGTTCTTTTCGGTTTTTTCGGAATCCGAGAACTATTATGCCGGACGGCTTACCGAACCACGCTTAAAATTCCCTTTGAGGGTGTCTGCCAGAGAAGCGGCCCTGTTTGCGGGGACCGATACCAGAGTGGGGGGCTTTGGCCCTCTTTTTGCCGCCTCGCTTATCCTGTCGGCTCTCCTTTTGGCGTACTGTTCTTTTTCGGAAAGCCGCCGCAGCGTTGCCTCGGCGGCTTTCGCACTCTTTATTATCCTAACGGCGCTGGCGATCCCGGAGGCCTGGTGGGCAAGATTTGTTCCGCAGCTCTTTCTGGCGGTCTTTCCGGCGCTTGTGCTATCAGCCTGGTGCGGGCAACAGCCTGTCATCTGGATAAGAAGGGCATTGCTGGCGGTACTGACAGTTAATTTGTTGCTTGTATCCTTGCCGTACTATTTGAACCAGGGGATGTCGACCCTTTCGCTTTCAGCCCAGTTCAGGGAAATGAAGCAGCTTGATAAAAAGCTTGCCGTGTACCTGCCGTTCTTCAGCACTTCTCTCGGGAAAAGGCTGTCCGGGGCAGGGATAGATCATGTCGAGGTCAATGCGGAATATTTCACGCATTCACCAAAAATGTCCGCGGCGGACTTTTCAGTGATATATTATGATGTTATGGGAAAGAAAGGATCGCCATGAAGGCATCAATTATAATACCGGTGTTCAACGAGATAGGGACCATCAAAGATATCCTTGCCTCCGTCAGCTCCGCGCCCTTGAGCGGACTTGACAGAGAGCTGATAGTGGTCGATGACTGTTCTTCCGATGGGACAAGGCAGGTTCTGGAGCGGGCCGCTGTCGACGGCAGGATAAAAGTATTTTTTCACGAAAAGAACATGGGCAAAGGGGCGGCCTTGAGGACCGGATTTAAGAACGCGACCGGGGACATAATAATGATCCAGGACGCCGACCTGGAATATGATCCCAATGAATATCCTCGTCTGATCGAGCCTATACTTAAGGAAAAGGCGGATGTGGTCTACGGCTCCAGGTTCATGGGAGGAGAACCTCACCGCGTACTTTATTTCTGGCATCAGGTGGCCAACCAGGTGCTTACTTTGTTTTCCAATATGTTTTCCGACCTGACGCTGACGGACATGGAGACCTGCTATAAGGTCTTTAAAAAAAGCGTTGTGGACCAGATCGAAATAGAAGAGGACCGGTTCGGTTTTGAGCCCGAGATAACAGCCAAGGTGGCCGCCCTATCCAGGCAGAGGGGCTACAGAGTATATGAAGTGGGAATATCATACTACGGAAGGACCTATGAAGAAGGCAAGAAGATCGGATGGAAGGATGCCGTCAGGGCCTTCTGGTGCATTTACCGCTATAACAATTCCGGGTTCGCCAATATTACCAAATATTTGATAAACGGCTCTGTGATAGCTCTCTCTTATTTTCTGCTGCTTGTATCGATGGTGGAGTGGCTCGGGATGAACACTCTTTATCTGGAAAACGCGGCAAATATAGTTTCGAGCTCGATCTCCCTTTTGATCGCGTTCTATTTACACAGCTCGCTCACCTGGAGGCAGAGATACTGCGACACGCGCGAGCGGCTCTTTGGGTTTTTCAAGTTCTTCGCGGCCACCGCGCTGTCGACTTTATTGAGGATAGCGGCATTTTATGTCCTGTCTCTTGCCGGGGTTTTCTATCAGCTCAACGCGGTTATCAGCATATTGCTCGTTGTTGTCTTTAATTTCATGTTCTACGAAAGATTCGTGTTCTCCCGCAAAGCTCCGCGCCATCCATGAAAAAAAGCACAAGAGGGTCGGGCGGATTGGAGCACTGGCTTGCCGGAAAAAGACATCGTCTGGCAAAGGCCCTGATCTTGAATAAAACCGCAGGCGGCCGGCTTCTTGATCTCGGTTGCGGCAATTACCCGGCTTTTCTGGAAACAATGGAGGGGTTCGAAAGGCATGGGCTCGACCGTCAGGATCTGGCCGTTCCGCATTGGATGCGTTATGTCCGCCAAGATATTTCTGAAGAGAGATCCCTGCCTTTTGATGCCGGTTATTTTGATGCGGTCTCGGCGCTTGCGCTGATCGAACATCTTGACCGGACTGAGGCTTTTTCTCTGCTCCGTGAAGCCAGGAGGGTGCTGAAAGGCGGGGGCGTCCTTGTTCTTACGACCCCGGCGGAATGGACGCGGCTTTTGCTCCGAGGGTTGGCTCTTTTAAATGTTGTCAGCGCTCAGGAGATTAATGAACATAAAAGCGGATTTTCAAAACGATCGCTCCAAAAGCTTTTGTCCGAAGCAGGGTTCAGGAATATCCGGACAGGGAGCTTTGAGCTTGGCATGAACCTGCTGGCGACCGCCGAAAAATAAATACGCGCTCAATCTTCCCGGAAATAACGCAAAGTCGCCTCTATCCCTTCCCTTATCCCGACCTTCGGTTCCCATCCCAATACTGACTTTGCGCGTGATATATCCGGCCGTCTCTGTTTGGGATCGTCCTGCGGCAGAGGCTTAAATTCGATGTTTGACAGGGGTTTATCGAACTTCTTGTTGATCATATCCGCCAGTTCTTTTATGGTGAACTCTTCGGGGTTCCCGAGATTGACAGGTCCGCGCTCCTCAGATGCCAGCGATCTTACGACCGCCTCAATAATGTCGTCTATATAGCAAAAGCTCCTTGTCTGGGAGCCGTCGCCGTACACGGTGAGCGGCAGGCCTTTCAGAGACTGGCTGATAAAGTTAGGTATTACTCGTCCGTCGTCAGCCTTCATCCTTGGCCCGTATGTGTTGAACAGACGGATTGTTTTGGTGTGCAGGCCGAGCTTTCTGGCGTAAGCGCTCACCAGAGCCTCCGAGAACCTTTTGCTTTCGTCATAAACGCTTCGCGGTCCTGTCGGATTGACGTTGCCCCAGTAATCTTCTTTTTGCGGGCTTACCAGAGGATCCCCGTACACTTCCGATGTGGAGGCGAACAGATATTTTGCTTTTTTGTCTTTTGCAAGCTCAAGCGTATTGAGAGTGCCTAAGGACCCGGCTTTCATTGTTTCGACGGGAAAGTTCATGTAGTCTACGGGACTGGCAGGGGACGCAAGGTTGATCACATGATCGAAGACGCCGTTAACCGAAAAGGGTTCCGATATGTCCTGTTTGATAAAGCAAAAGGCCTTATTCTTAAGCGCTTGAGAAATGTTATTTTCCGATCCGGTTATGAGATTGTCGATACAAACGACTTCCCAGCCAAGGGCAAGCAGCGCGTCGCACAGGTGCGAGCCGATGAATCCGGCGCCTCCCGCGACTAGCGCTTTCATCTGCCGACACCAAAATATTTGAAACCGAGCTCTTTCATTATGCCGGGGCTTAACATATTCCTTCCGTCGAAGATGACGGGCTTTTTCATGGTCTTTTTGACGAGCTCGAAGTTCAGCTGCTTGAACTGCTGCCATTCCGTGACAAAGGCGGCGGCGTCGCAGCCTTTGAGAGCGGAGTAGACATCCTTCGACGGGACTATCCCCGGAACAGGGACGCTGTCCACGGCAGGATCGAAACAGGACACCCCGAAACCGAACGACCGCAGTTTTTTTATCAGTTTGATCGAGGGGGCTTCTCTTATATCGTCCGTGCCGGGTTTGAACGCGATACCCAGCACCGCTATCTTTTTGTTCTTTGGGGACTGACGGAAGAACGATCTGATCCTGTCCGCGAAAAGGTCGATCTGGCTTTCATTGATCGCGTTCACGCCTTTGAGGAGGCGCGCCTCGTATCCGGCGCGCTTAGCGACGCTGACGAGCGCGGAGACGTCTTTGGGCAGGCACGATCCTCCGTAGCCTACGCCGGCGTTAAGGAAAGACTTTCCTATTCTCTTGTCCAGCCCGATCGCTCCGGCGACCGTGGTTATGTCCACGCCGATCATTTGACAAATGTTGGCGATCTCGTTGATGAATGATATCTTGGCGGCAAGGAACGAGTTTGACACGTACTTGACCATCTCCGCGGTCTTTATGTCCGTGAACACGATATGCGCATTCAGGCTGCGGTAGAGCTCGGTTATTACGTCGAAAGCCTTTGTGTCCGAGGCTCCTATCACGATCCTGTCGGGGTTCATAAAGTCCGACACGGCGCTGCCCTCGCTGAGGAACTCAGGGTTGGAGACCACGGAAAAACTTTTGGCAGGCACTCCGCGCTTTTTAAGTATTTTTGTGACTATATCGCCCATGCCGACAGGCACGGTGCTCTTGTTGACGATTATTTTGTGGCTGTTGCCGGCTCTTTTTTGCCTGCGCATCGAAGCCGCTATTGCCGCGGCCACCTTCATAACCCCGGAGATATCCGCGGACCCGTCTTTTTTCGGCGGGGTCCCGACAGCTATGAATATTACATCCGCAGACTGCACGGCGCCTTCAATATCCTGTGTGAAGATTATGCGGCCGTTCTTAAGGTTGAATCTGACAAGGTCCTCGAGCCCCGGCTCAAAGAAATGGATGTGTCCCTTGTTGAGGGTCTCGACTTTTTTCGGATCTTTATCGACACATGCCACGTGATTGCCGAGATTTGCCAGGCACGCCCCCGTCACCAGTCCCACATAACCGGACCCGATCACGCATATCTTCATAATTTAGCATTATACAATACACCATGCTATAATTTCCATAAAAATAGCCGCACAAAAGGAGTATCGCGGATGAAATGCCCCAAGTGCAAGGCCAGCATCCCGGAATGGAACAAAGCCTGCTCATGCGGATACAAGCTTGATTTTTCCAAAATGCCCCCGCCTCCCAAACAGACAGGACTCATCAACGATTACGAAGCCATAATCGGCGACCATCTGGCAAAAATGATCCATCTAGCCGGTGAGGTTGAAAAAAAGACCGGGGTCGAGCTGGTGGTCGTGGTAATCAGCAACACAAAACCGATGCCGCCGGAGAATTACGCTTTTTACCTGTTCAACAAATGGCACCTGGGAAAGAAAAGCCACAGGGCTGTACTGGTCCTTGTGTCCATGTACGAGCGCAGAATAGAGACAGAGATCGGCTACGGCCTTGAGCAATATATATCCGAAGAGGATACGGCAAAGCTGCTCGATGACATTGTGCTGCCTTATTTCAAACAGGGAAAATACGGAGAAGGCCTTTACGAAGGATTAAAGGTCCTTGCCAAAAAACTTGAGAATATCCCTCCCGCGCCGCAGAAAAACTAAGCGGTCAGTATTTTCAGCGCTTCGACGTATTTTTCCGAAGTTTTGCTGACCACGTCTTCTGGAAGTTTTGGGGCCGGAGGCTTCTGGTCCCACTTTATCGATATAAGATAATCCCTCACATATTGCTTGTCAAAGCTCTTCTGGCCTTTGCCTATCTCATAGCCGTCCTTAGGCCAGAACCTTGACGAATCCGGCGTCAGTACTTCATCTATCAGAATGAGTTCATTCTCGTAGATACCGAACTCGAACTTGGTATCGGCTATTATTATCCCTTTTTGGGCCGCGATCTCGGAAGCTTTTTTGTAGAGCGCGATCGAAGCGGCTTTGACCTTTTCGGCGGTCTCGGCTCCGATCATCTGTCTGGTCTTGTCAAAATCTATTGTTTGGTCGTGTTTTCCCGCCTCTTCTTTGGTTGAGGGGGTGAATATCGGCTCAGGCATTTTTTGGGATTCTTTCATGCCTTCAGGGAGTTTGATCCCGGAGATCATGCCGGTAGCCAGGTAATCTTTCCATCCGGAACCGGAGATATATCCTCTGACTATGCACTCAACAGGCAGCGGCTTGGCTTTTTTGACCAGCATGGACCTGCCTTTAAGATCGTCCGCGTACTTTTGGCATGCAGACGGATACTTGGAAACGTCGGCAGTGATAAGGTGATTGCCGATTATGTCCTTGAGCTGGTCGAACCAGTAGATCGATATTTGAGTGAGGACCTCGCCTTTGCGCGGTATGGGATCCGGCAGCACCACGTCAAATGCCGACAGCCGGTCAGAGGCAATGATGAGCAAGCTGTCGCCCAGGTCGTATATATCCCTTACTTTGCCTCTTCCTGCCAGTTTGAGATCCTTGAGATCCGTTTTATACACCGTCTTCATGAGCAGCCCTCCCTATGTTTAAGTTTTGTGCGAAAGGTCCAGGTTCAGTTTTTTCAGGGCCTCGGTCTCGCCGAATACTATCAATATATCGCCTTCCTGGACCATGTTGTCATCGGTCAGATTGAATATAAGTTCTTCGGCGCGCTTGATGCCCAGTATCGTGACATGGAACCTGCGGCGCAGCGCCAGCTCCTTGATCGTTTTGTTAGCCAGTTTTTCGGGCGCTTCGATGCTGACGATATTTATATGATGGCCGAGCTCCAGGTAGTCGAGTATGCTGTCGGATGTCAGCTTGTTCACCAGCTTGATAGCGGTGTCCTGTTCCGGATAGACTATCTGGTCGATCTGGAGCTTGGTCAGTATCTTGCCGTGGATAGTATTCTGCGCTTTTGCGATCACTTTTTTTATGCCGAAGCTTTTGCACAGCTGGCTTGAGATGATGTTGGACTCTATATTGGAACTCTCCGCCACTATCGCCACGTCGCAATCGTTGACCCCCGCTTCCTTGAGCGTTGCTTCGTTGGTTATGTCGCCGACAAAGGCATGGGTGACCTCGTCTTTTATGGTATCGATCTTGAGCTCGTTGAGGTCTATTACTATGACCTCGTGACCTCTGTAAAAGAGCTCCCTGGCCACCTTGCTCCCGAACCTTCCGAGCCCCAGCACCGCGAACTGTTTTTTTGTCATTGTCCAGTCCTCCTTATCCTATTGAGATGCCTTCTTTGGGATATTTTATGTCGGATCTCCTGTACCCGCTGGCAAGCGCCATAAGAAGAGAGAGGGTCCCCACTCTTCCTATGAACATCACGGCTATTATTATAGCTTTTCCCGCGTCCGATAGAAAGGGCGTGATCCCCAGCGACAGGCCGACCGTGCCGAAAGCGGAAAAAACCTCGAAAGCTATCGATTTTAAGGGGAGGTCTTCAAAGGCGTTCATGGCGAATATGCCGGCAGCGACAAGGGTGATCGCGAGGAAAAATATGGCAAAGGCTTTCCGGACCGTTTCCGGAGGTATGCGTCTTTCGAACATTATAGTGTTCTTTGATTCATGAAGTGCCGCCCAGATGGTCGCCACTATGAGCATGAATGTCGTGGTCTTTATGCCCCCTCCCGTTCCTCCGGGGCTGGCACCGACGAACATCAGGCCCATAAGAACGAGCTGGGTGGCATCCTTCATCTTTTCTATGCCGATGGTATTGAATCCGCCGGTCCTGGCGGTGACGGAATGAAAGTAAGCGACCAGTACCTTCTCAAAGTTCCCCAGCATTCCGATCGTGGCCTGGTTGTTGAACTCTATCGCGAAGATCAGCATGGAGCCCAGCGATATCAGCGCGACAGTTGTCCCGACAACTATTTTGGAATGCAGGGAGAACCGCTTGTTCTGCACGAGGTCTGTTATGACCAGAAAACCCAATCCGCCAAGTATTATGAGCGTGGTGACGGTCAGGTTGACTATCAAGTCTCCGCGGTACGCAGTAAGGCTGGCAAAATTGGCGGGCAGCGCGAACCCGGCGTTGCAGAAAGCGGATACGGAATGGAATATCCCGTAAAAAGCCGATTTTTTTACGCCCATTTCTGGCAACCACCTCATGAACAGCACCAGAGCGCCGACAGCTTCTATGGCAAAAACGATCGCGACGATCTTCTTCAATATATTTACGACTTCTTTCGCGGAGTATACGTTGAGGGCTTCCTGCGCGATAAGCTTTTCCGTTATGAAGAGCTTCTTTTTGAACAGGACCATGAAAAACGTTGAGAAGGTCATGTATCCGAGGCCGCCTATCTGTATCAGTCCCAGTATCACAAGTTTGCCGAACAGGGAGAATTGCGTTCCCGTATCCAGCACGACCAGTCCGGTGACGCAGGTGGCGGAATTGGCCGTAAAAAAAGAATTTATGAACCCGGCTGACTCTCCGGAGGAGGAAGCCATCGGCAAAGAAAGCAGGAGCGTCCCGGTCAGTATCACCAAGAGGAAGCTGAGAACTATTATCAGCGAGGACCGCAGCTTAAACATGTCTTCAGTAGAGTATCATATAACACGGCCACAGGTTTATCAAGCACGCCCGGGATCCCGCGCGGCCGCCTGTGTTATAATTCTGGTATAAAACACCGGAAAGGGGATTTTTCAGATGGCACTTGTCAGCACGAAGGATATGTTCAAAAAGGCCTATACCGGAGGGTACGCGATAGGGGCCTTTAACGTCAACAATATGGAGATACTCCAGGCCATAGTGGACGCGGCCAAGGAGGAAAAAGCTCCTTTGATACTGCAGGTGTCCGCCGGCGCCAGAAAATACGCCAGGCACGAATATCTCATCCACCTGGTAAAAGCCGCCCTTGAAACAGCCGATCTGCCGATCGCCCTGCACCTGGATCACGGCGAAGACTTTGAGATATGCAAGGCCTGCGTTGACGGCGGTTTCACGTCCGTCATGATCGACGGCTCCAAGTATCCGCTCGAAGAGAACATCAAACTTACAAAGCAGGTCGTTGATTACGCTCATCCGAAAGGCGTTACCGTTGAGGCCGAACTGGGCAAGCTGGCGGGCGTAGAGGACGCAGTAAAAGTAGCAGCAAAAGACGCCACATATACGGATCCCGACGAGGCCGAGAGGTTTGTCAAAGAGACCGGCTGCGACTCCCTGGCTATCGCGATCGGCACCAGCCACGGGGCTTATAAGTTCAAAGGCGAGGCCAAGCTTGATATTGCCAGGCTTAACGAAATATCCAAAAGACTGCCCAATTTTCCTCTAGTGCTTCACGGTGCTTCGTCAGTTCCGCAGTATCTGGTCGATGAATGCAACAAATACGGCGGTAAGCTCCCAGGCGCAAAAGGCGTTCCGGAGGAAATGCTCAGAGAATCCGCCAAAGGCGCTATCTGCAAGATCAACATCGATACCGATCTGCGCCTTGCCATGACGGCAACCATCAGGAAGGTGTTCGTGGAAAGCCCGGCCGAGTTCGACCCGAGAAAATACTTAGGCCCGGCAAGGGACGAGATAAAGAAAGTCGTTAAGCACAAGATCGCCAATGTGCTGGGATGCAGCGGGAAGGCATAGAGACAGGATGAAGGATGAGGGATGAAGCCGGGATTTTTGTTTTTGCTTCATCCTTCATTCGTCATTCTTCAGCACTAGTTTTATGAAATCCTCATACACAAAGTCACACGCAAGATCGGGGTTGAACGCAAAGCTGCCGAAGATCGCCGCATTTGAGAACCAGTTTCCCGATTACGAGATCACGGTAATAGAGCCTGAATTCACTTCCGTTTGTCCCAAGACAGGCTTGCCCGACTTTGGGACGATCACAATTAAATATGTGCCCGACAAACACTGTCTTGAGCTGAAGTCTTTAAAAATGTATTTCAACGCCTACAGAAATGTCGGCATTTTTATGGAGAATTCGGTCAACAGGATATTGCAGGACGTCGTTTCCGCGTGCAGTCCAAAATCCGCTTACGTACTCGGAGATTTCAACGCGCGCGGCGGCATAAAGACGGTCGTTGAGGCTAAATATCCAACTTCATGACTGTACAGCCGACTTTCGTGCAGCCCTCGCACCATTCTTTCTTGCGTATCATGCAGTCCGGAGGCGCAGAGTCCAGGCGCTTAAAACCGAATTGTTCAAAGAATGAGGGGATGAGGGTGGTTAGATAGACTGAAGGGGCGGGTTTCAAACCCGCCCGTACTAGATCCAATAATCTTCTAATAATCTTTTTTGCGATCCCTTTTCCTCTGTATCCTTCGAGCACGCCTATTGTGCCCAGCTCTACACAACCCTCGTGAGGCAAAAGCCTGCCAAAACCGATGATCTCTCCCGATTCCTCTGCTACGATGAACTGTTCAAATTCCATATCGTTGGAATCAAGATCGTATTTTAAGGCGATAGAGTTTATTTTCGCCATATCCGTCTGCCGGGCTTTTCTTATAGTCACCACAAATTGAATTATATCATCGGTTTTGATAGGATTAGGATATTATCGGGGCGGGTTTGAAACCCGCCCGTACGCGCCCCTCGCCCTGTCAAGGGAGAGGGGATGGGGGTGAGGGTTTTGATAGCAAAATTGAAGAATAAAAAGATCGCGGTCCTTTGCGGCGGCAGATCCGGAGAGAGAGAAGTGTCGCTGCGCTCGGGAAAGCGCGTGCACGACAGCCTGATATCCCAGGGATTTTCCTCCGTCATCATAGACACAAAAGACGATTTCATACCCAGGCTAAAGCAGGAGAACGTGGATATTGCCTGTATAATGCTGCACGGAACATTCGGCGAGGACGGCTGCATACAGGGCTTGCTGGAAACGATCGGGATCCCGTATACCGGCTCCAAGGTCCTTGCCTCATCTCTGGGCATGAACAAAGTCGCTTCCAAGAGGGTCTGGCAGGCGTTGGGCATACCCACGCCGAACTACGCGGTGATAGACCGCTCTGCCGATATTGCCGCGCAGTGCGCGGATATACTCAAGTATTTCCCTTTCCCGCTGGTGGTAAAGCCCGTCAGCGAGGGTTCAAGCCTCGGGGTCACTATCATGAAGGACAGCGCCGGGTTCGCCGATGTGGTCATGTCGACTGCGCAGCAGTTCGGCGATGTGTTCATAGAAGAGTTCATAAACGGGGTCCAGGTTACAGTGGGAATACTTGAGGGCGGGGACGGATTAAGGACTCTGCCGGTGCTTGAACTGCGGCCCAAGACGGATTTTTACGACTACGAGGCCAAGTATACAAAAGGCATGACAGAGTTCATCCTGCCGGCGGAACTGCCGCGCCAGGTCTATCGCAACTGCCAGCTTACCGCCTCCAAAGCTTTCAAGGCGCTCTCCTGCAGGGGATTTGCCAGGATAGACATGATAGTGGACAGGGACGGTATGCCTTTTGTTCACGATGCCAACACGATACCGGGAATGACGGACCTTTCCGACCTCCCTGCGCAGGCAGCCGCGGACGGCATCTCTTACGACGAACTTGTTCTCCGGATACTGGAGAGCGCTCTTTAAGTGAAAACAAAACCGGACAAAGGGAAACACAGCCTAGTTAAAGCGGCGGCTTTTGCCGTGGTGCTCATTGCTTCCGCTGCCGCGGTCATGTCGCTTCCTTTGTGGAAGGTAAGCAGGGTCGAGGTCAGCGGGAACCGCATAGTGCCGGAGGGATTGATAAAGGAAAAAGCAGAGATCCCTCTTGATGAGAACGTGTTCTTTCTAAATTACGGCGAGATCTCCAAAAAGATCTCCGGGATAAGACAGATCAAGAGTGCCCAGGTGTCGGGCCGGCTGCCTTCTTCGGTAGTGATAACGGTGGAAGAAAGAAAACCGTTCGCGGTGGCGGCGCTGAGAGGGCAGTATCTGGTGTTGGACAGCGAAGGCTTTATAATGGAATCCATGGGCCCCAAAGATGCCCACGACCCGTCCTCAAGGATCAAGGTATTTGAACTGCCGACGGTGGTCGGACTGCCCGAAGGTTCCGTGATCAACAACGAACGTATCGATCCGCGCACCATGAAAGCGGTGGAATTCTCATTTAAGACGCTCGGCAGGATAATGAGCAAAAGCAAATTCGAACTGGAACTGGTCGGGCTCAACGACATGAACATGATAATAGACGACCTTATCAAGGTCAAGATAGGTTCCCCTGACGACATAGAGAAAAAGTTCTTTAATCTCTCCGGCATACTTGAGCGCTCCGGGGATATATCCTCGATAGAATACATCGATCTGCGAGCGAAAGACCTTCCGGCGGTTAAATTCAGGAACAGGCCCTGAGACTTGTTGTATTTGCTCTTAGATATGTTAGAATAAAATAACCCAAAGGGGGACAAAAACATGAATGAAGGCGTCAAAAATTTTGCGAGCATAAAAGTATTCGGTGTGGGCGGCGCGGGGACCAATGCCGTCAACAGGATGATCGGAGCGGGGCTGAAAGGAGTGGAATTCTGGATCGCAAATACCGACCTTCAGTCGATCAGCGTTTCTCTTGCGGATAAGCGCATACACCTGGGCTCCAAGCTTACAAAAGGGCTCGGTGCCGGGGCAAGCCCCGAAATAGGCATGAAGTCAGCCGAGGAATCACGCGAGGACATAGCAAAAGCCGTTGAAGGTTCGGATATGATCTTTCTGACCGCGGGTTTCGGCGGAGGCACCGGCACGGGAGCTACGCCCGTGATCGCCGAAGTGGCCAAAGACATGGGCATATTGACCATTGGCGTCGTTACCAAGCCGTTCAAATTCGAAGGTCCCGTCAGGAACGCGCAGGCCGAGAACGGGATCGCGCTCCTCAAGGAAAAAGTCGACGCTCTTATCATAATTCCCAACGACAAACTTCTGCAGGTAATAGACAAAAAGACGCCAATAACGGACGCGTTCAAAGTCGCCGACGATGTGCTGCGCCAGGGCGTAAAAGGCATCTCCGATCTTATAACGGTCCCCGGTCTGATCAACCTGGATTTTGCCGATGTCCGCACCATAATGTCGGATGCCGGCTCAGCCATGATGGGCATCGGAATAGCGTCCGGCGATAACAGGGCCGTGGAGGCCGCGGAACAGGCCATCTCATCGCCGCTGCTCGAAGAAACGATCACGGGCGCCAAGGGCGTCATATTCAATGTTACCGGCGGCTCAGACCTTACGCTGTTTGAGATAAACGAAGCCGCGTCGGTTATTTATAACGCGGTTGACCCCGAAGCGAACATAATCTTCGGTTCTGTCATAGACGAAAAGCTACAGGGGGATATCATGATCACGGTGATAGCCACGGGCTTTAAACAAAGGGTAGAGGAACAGCCGTTCAGGGCGCCTGTGCAAATGCCAAAAACCGAGCCCGCTAAACAGCAAAAAGGATTTTCCGCGAGACCTTCTTCGTCGGTAGACATGCCAGACTTCCTTCAGGGATCTGCGAGGGCATAATATAAATTGTAAGGGCGGGTTTGAAACCCGCCCCAACAATATTAGATTATTGAATCGGCCGTTTACAATCCCGCGTCCTTCTTCAGCACCGCGGCCTTGTCGGTTTTTTCCCACGGGAGATCAAGGTCCGGCCTTCCGAAATGGCCGTACGCGGCAACCTGTTTATAGATAGGCCTTCTTAAATTAAGGTTCTTGATTATCCTTCCGGGCCTCAGGTCAAAATGCTTGTCGATGAGCGATACGATCCTTTCGTCAGCTATCTTGCCCGTGCCGAAGGTATCCACCATCACCGAGAGGGGCTTTGCCACTCCTATCGCGTAGGCGAACTGCACTTCGCATTTGTCCGCAAGCCCGGCGGCCACTATGTTCTTGGCGACGTATCTGGCGGCATAGCTGCCGGAGCGGTCCACCTTGGTCGGGTCTTTGCCTGAAAAAGCGCCGCCGCCGTGACGCCCGACGCCGCCGTAAGTGTCGATGATTATCTTTCGTCCGGTCAGGCCCGTGTCGCCCTGGGGGCCTCCTATGACGAACCTGCCGGTGGTGTTCACGTATATCTTTGTGTTGTTGTCCATCAGCTCAGCGGGGACGGTCTTGTTTATAACGCTTTTGATGACGTCCTGTTTTATACGGTCCTGGTCGACATCGGGATCGTGCTGTGCCGCTATGAGCAGGCTGTCCACCCTTACCGGCTTGTTGTTCTCGTATTCCACCGTGACCTGGGTCTTGCCGTCGGGCCTCAGATATCCGAGCTCTCCGCTCTTGCGCACGTCCGCCAGTCTTTTCGCGAGCTTTTGCGCGAGGCTTATGGGAAGCGGCATGAATTCGGGGGTTTCATTTGTCGCGTAGCCGAACATAAGTCCCTGGTCGCCGGCGCCGAGCTTGTCAAGATCTTCTTTTGTGACTTCGCCGCCCCTGATCTCGAGCGCTGTGTCAACGCCGCGGCTTATGTCTTTTGACTGTTCCTGCACGGCCACCATCACGCCGCAGGTCTCAGAGTCAAAACCTATCTCGCGGCTTACGTACCCGATATCGCCTATGGTTTTTCTGACTATGTTGGCTATGTCAACATAAGCTCCGGTGGTTATTTCCCCTGCCACTACGACAAGGCCGTTAGTTGTCATTGTCTCGCAGGCGACCCTTCCCATGGGGTCTTTTTCCATTATCGCGTCCAAAATGGCGTCGGATATCTGGTCGCACATCTTGTCCGGGTGGCCTTCGGTCACGGATTCGCAGGTGAACAGATGCCTGTTTTTCATCGGTCTTTTTCCTCCGATCGGGTTATTTGTCCTAATTATAGAACTATTTGAATTGCTTCTCAACTGCTGATAGAATACATACGATGGGCAATCTCAGCGAACATTTCAGCTACAGGGATTTTGCCTGCCGCTGCCGGCAGTGCAAGGCGGACGTGCGCGTGCATCTTGGGCTTGTGGGCGCTCTTGAAGCTATAGCCGAGCATTTCAGGCGCGTGCCCAGGATAGCCGAAGCGTTCCGGTGCGACGCCGCTTCGGGCGGGACCGGTTCTATAAAAAAGAACTCCCACAGACAGGGGAGAGCGGCGCACATCTACGTGGAAGGAGTGCCCCTGAAAGAGCTGTATCTGTTCGTGAAGGACCTTCCAGAGATAAGAGGGATAGGCTATTACCCCAAAGAGAACCTGCTGCACATAGATACTCGCGGGCTTGACAAGGACCAGCCCAAGGACGTCTGGGCCAAAGAGAACGGTAAGATAGTCCCCATGACATCGGAGCTCAAGGCCCGTTACGGCATCTCCTAAGGGCAAAACATGCTAAAGGACCACATAAAGGCTTTCCGCGATTTTTTACGGAACGAGAGGAACTTTTCCGAACATACCGTCAGCGGATATATCGCCGATATGTCCCGCCTTGCGGAATTCTTTGATAAAAGAGGGTTGTCCGGCCCTTCGGATCTCAGCCGCCAGGACGCGAGGGTTTTTCTTCTTGAGCTGGAAGAGAGCGGCCTGTCAAAAAGGTCGGTAGCCCGCAAGATATCGTGCTTCAGGTCTTTTTATTCCTACCTGATCCGAAAGAAGCAGGCACAAAAGAACCCCTGGGCCGCCATATCCCTTCCCAAGCTGGCCAAAAAGCTTCCCGGATTCCTTTACCCGGAGGAGATAGACATACTGCTCGGGGCTCCCGACATGAAGACCGCGGCCGGACTGAGGGACAAAGCCGTGCTCGAAATGCTCTATGCCTCTGGAATGAGGGTGAGCGAGCTTGTCAAGCTTAACATGTCGGACGTGGACAAGGACGACGGGGAGATCCTGGTGTCCGGCAAAGGGTCCAAAGAGAGGATCGTGCTCATAGGGTCATCAGCCATATCCGCGCTCAAGGATTATATAAGGTCGGGCAGGCCGAAGCTGGCATCAAAGGCCGGGAACAGGGCGCTGTTCCTGAATAGGTCCGGCGGGAGGCTTACCGTAAGGAGCGTTGAACGCATGATACAAAAACACTTGAAGAGTGGGGGCATAACAAAGAAGATAACCCCGCACTCCCTTAGGCACAGTTTCGCGACTCATATGCTGGAGAGGGGCGCCGACCTCAGATCGGTACAGGAGCTTTTGGGTCACGCATCCCTTTCCACGACCCAGATATACACCCATATAACGAAGGAAAGGCTGAAAACGGTGTACGACAAGGCCCATCCGAGGGCCTCCTGAAGGCCGCGGTTCGTTGACACCGTTTAACGCTTACCTGTATAATTAATACAGATGCGTCTTGACCTCAGCGGTTTGTTGAAGGAAAAAGGCGCCGGTCTTGAATACAAAGAGAAGGTCGCCGTGGATTTTCCAAGCGAAGAGCTTGAGGTGGCCGGACCTGTCGATGTGGACCTTTGTTTTACCAATACCGGCGGCGGCATATGGATGCAGGGGGATATCAGCGCCGACATAAAGGTGCCCTGCAGCAGATGCCTGAGACAATACTGCCAGAAGGTCACTGCCAGGGTCGAGGAACGGATCAAAAAGAATATCGCGCCGGACGACGAAGATATTGTTTTTGAGATAGCGGAAGACGGATCAACGGACCTTTCGGAAATAATAAGGCAAAGCCTTCTTCTCAATATTCCGATAAAGCCCGTGTGTTCCGCCGGATGCAAAGGGCTCCTGGACGGCGCCGTGAGCGGCAAAGTCCCCGACCCGAGGCTGGCCAAACTGAAAGAAATTAAATTTAAAGGAGAAAAGTGATGCCGGTACCGAAAAAAAGACACAGCAATACGAGGACCAACAGAAGAAGGGCCAATTGGAAAGTCAAACCCGTCAATTTCAGCCTTTGTCAGTCCTGCGGATCCCCGGTTCTTCCCCACAGGGCCTGCCGCGCGTGCGGTTCCTATCAGGGGCGGCTCGCGGTCGCGGTAAAGGAAAAGAAAGAAAAGAACAAGGAGGCCTAAATCCTTGATAAGGATCGCGATAGACGCGATGGGGGGAGATCATGCCCCCGAAGAGGTCGTCAAAGGGGCCGAAAGTTTTTTAAAGGACAATGAGATATCCCTTACATTGGTCGGTGACAGCGACCGCATCCGTAAGCTCCGCAGGAATCCCCGCATAGAGATCGTCCACAGCGATGAAGTGATCGGGATGGATGAATCGCCGGTCTCAGCCGTAAAGCAGAAGAAGAACGCCTCCATAAACGTGGCCGTTGATCTGGTAAAGGATGGCAGGGCCGATGCCGTGATATCGGCCGGCAATACCGGGGCCATCATGGCCTCCTCTCTTTTCCGTCTTGGCCGTATAGAAGGAATAGAAAGGCCGGCTATCGCGACCATATTCCCGAATGTCCACGGTGGCGAATTCCTGCTGCTTGATATGGGCGCCAATGTGGACTGCAAACCCAAACACCTTGAGCAGTTCGCCCAGATGGGCGCGGTCTATGCCGAGCATGTCATGCATATAAAGAACCCGAGGGTCGGGCTTCTCAGCATAGGCTCAGAGACCGAAAAAGGCAACGAATTGACCCAGCAGGCGCATCCTCTGATAAGCGAAAAGAAGCTCAATTTTCTCGGCAATGTAGAAGGCGGCGACCTTTTTACCGGCCGCGTGGATGTCGTTGTGTGCGACGGGTTCGTGGGAAATGTAATACTAAAAATATCCGAAAGCCTTTCCACCCAGCTTTTTGCAATGCTGAAAGAAGAGATAAGGAAGGATATGATGTCCAAAGTGGGCGCGATCCTGCTCAAGAGGTCTTTCCGTAATTTCAGGAAAAAAGTGGACTACGACGAGCACGGTGCGGCCCCTCTTCTGGGCATTGACGGCGTGGTCTTTAAGGCGCACGGGCGGGCCCGCGCAAAAGCCATAAGGAGCGCGATCAGGGTATGCGCGGAAGCTGTCAGGGAAAAAGTGGTCGACAGCATAAGGGCGGGAATATGAGAATCAACGCCAGGATCATCGGTACCGGGTCCGCGATCCCCGATAAAAAGGTCACCAACGACGATCTGACAAAGATCGTGGAAACATCCGACGAATGGATAAAGACCAGAACGGGCATAGAAGAACGCAGGGTTACCGACAAAAAGACCTCAACCTCCGATCTGGCCGTCAAAGCCGCAAAAAAGGCGGTCGAAGCGGCGGGAATATCCCCGGAAGACCTCGATCTGATAGTTGTAGGCACCTGCACGCCGGACACTCTGTTCCCGTCGGTGGCCTGCATACTGCAAAACGAGCTCCGGGCCTCCAAAGCGGCGGCTTTTGACGTGTCCGCGGCATGTTCCGGCTTTAATTACGCCCTTACGGTCGCGGCTAATTTTATTTCTCTCGGCACCTGTACAAAGGTGCTGGTGGTGGGGGCCGACACGCTGACAAAATATCTGAACTGGTCGGACCGCAACACCTGTGTGCTTTTCGGCGACGGAGCCGGGGCTGTGGTGCTTGAGGCGGCCGAGGAAGGGCACGGGATACTTTCCAGCTATCTGTACGCCGAAGGGGCGGGCGGCAAGTATCTGGTCATGCCCGGAGGCGGCAGCCGCAACACGCATCCCAAGGACGAGGAAGAGCGCTGCATAACCATGGACGGCAAAGAGGTCTTCAAATTCGCGGTAAGGGCCCTGGAAAATTCCCTGGTCAAGGCCGCGGGGCTGGCAGGCATAGATGTCAGGGACATAGACCTTGTGATCCCTCACCAGGCGAATGTGCGCATAATAGACCATGTCGTCAAAAAACTGGGGATATCCAAAGATAAGTTCTTTGTGAACCTTCAAAAATACGGGAACACTTCTTCCGCGTCCATTCCGATCGCGCTGGATGAGGCCTGGCGGGGTGGCAGGATTAAAAAGGGTGATATAATTGCTATAATTGGGTTTGGTGCGGGCCTGACAAGCGGTTCGAACATATTGAAGTGGGAGGTATGACGGATCATGGATTATCTGTTGACTGAAGAACAAAAGATGATAAGGGACCTGGCCCGCAAGATCTCTGAAGAAAAAGTAAAGCCTGTCCGCGCGGAACTGGACGAGACAGGGACTTTTCCCTGGGAGCTCATGAAGGAGTTCGGCAAGGCCGACCTTTGCGGGTTGTATATCCCCGAAAAATTCGGCGGCTTCGGCGGCGGATGTCTGGAATTCTGTCTCGCGACCGAAGAGGTCAGCAGGATATGCGGCGGCGTCGGGGTCACCTTTGCGGCGTCGGCCCTGGGCGCGTTCCCAATACTTATGTTCGGAACCGAAGAACAAAAGGCTAAATACCTGCCTGAAATAGCTTCGGGCAAAAAGCTCGCGGCATTCGGCCTTACCGAGGCCAACGCCGGTTCTGATGCGGGCGGCATACAGACGACCGCCAAAAAGGACGGCGACTATTTCATACTGAATGGCACCAAACAGTGGATCACCAACGGCGGCGAGGCCGAGACCTATACAGTGATCGCCATGACCGACAAGACCAAGGGCAGCCGAGGGGCCACGGCTTTCATACTCGAAAAGGGGACGAAAGGTTTTGATTTCGGCAAAAAAGAGAACAAGATGGGCATCAGATGCTCGGCTACCAGAGAACTTGTTTTTCAGGATTGCAAGGTGCACAAATCCCAGATGCTCGGCAAAGAGGGCATGGGCTTTATAGTCGCAATGAAGACGCTGGACAGGACCAGGCCCGGCATCGGCGCGCAGGCGGTCGGTATCGCCCAGGGCTCGCTCGACGAGGCCCTCGCGTACTCCAAGACCAGGGTGCAATTCGGCAAGCCGATATCCTCTTTCCAGGGCGTACAGCACATGATGGCGGATATGGCCACTCAGATAGAGGCCGCACGCGCTCTCGTCTACGCCACGGCCAGGACGGTAGATACGGGCACCAATGATATTTCCAGGGACAGCGCGATGTGCAAACTGTTCGCCAGCGACGTGGCTATGAAGGTCACGACAGACGCCGTGCAGATACTGGCCGGCTACGGTTATATGAAGGAATATCCGGTAGAAAAGATGATGCGCGACGCCAAGATAACACAGATATACGAAGGCACCAACCAGATACAGCGCAACGTCATCGCCCTGGGGCTGATAAAAGAACTGGCGGCCAAGAAGTAGACGGCGATGAACATAATAGTCTGCATAAAACAGGTCCCGGATACCAACGACGTCAAAATAGACCCCAAGACCAATACCCTCATCAGGGAAGGCGTGAAAAGCGTCATCAACCCTTTTGACGAGAACGCCATCGAAGAAGCAGTCAGGCTCAAAGAAGCTCACGGCGGCAAGGTCACCGTGATCACGATGGGCCCTCCCCAGGCCACCGAAGCCCTCAAAACGGCCATAGCCATGGGAGCTGACGAGGGGATACTGATCAGCGACAGGGCTTTCGCGGGAGCCGACACATGGGCCACATCATATACCCTCGCCCAGGCGATAAAAAAGATAGGCGCTTTTGACCTGGTGCTTTTCGGCAAGCAGGCCATAGACGGCGATACCGCGCAGGTAGGGCCCGGCGTTGCCGAATTCCTGGACATACCTCAGGTGACCTTTGCCATCAAAATAGATATTGTAGGGGCTGATGGCAATCAGCCCTCCGTTAGGGTCAAGCGTCAATTAGAAGAATCTTCAGAAATAGTTGAGACCAAGCTCCCGGCGGCCGTGACCGTGATAAAACAGATTAACGAACCGCGCCTGCCTTCTTTGAAAGGCCAGATGCGCGCGAAAAAAGCCGAGATCCCCGTATGGACGGCCGAAACTATAATGGCGGAACCGGAGAATATCGGACTCAAAGGATCTCCGACCCAGGTGGTCAGGATATTCACCCCGCCTCCCAGGGGCAACAGCGAGATCCTTGAAGGCACGCCCGAAGAAATGGCCGTCAAACTTTTCAACAAACTCAAGGAGCAGAAGATAATCTAATGGTTGAAGGCATAAAAGTAATACCCGAAAAATGCAAAGGCTGTAAGCTGTGTATCCCGGCGTGTCCTTTTGGGGCCATAGAGATAGTGGAAAAACAGGCCATCATCACTGATAAGTGCGTGCTTTGCGGCGCCTGTGTAGGGGCCTGCAAGTTCAACGCGATCGTCATAGAAAAAAAAGAGGAAGCGCCCAAGCAGGACCTTTCGGCCTACAAAGGCATATGGGTTTTTGCCGAACAGCACGAAGGGCATGTTCAGTCGGTGGCGCTTGAATTGATCGCCGAAGGGCGCAAGCTGGCAGCGGACCTCAAAGAGGATGTAACTGCGGTGCTTTTGGGCGCGGGCGATCTGAAGGGTCAGGCAAAAGAACTGATCGCTTACGGAGCTGACAAGGTCATCACGGTTTCAGACCCTCATCTGAAAAGCTACCTTACAGAGCCGTACACCGAGGCGATCTCGGCCCTTGTGGAAAAGTACAAGCCCGAGATATTTTTACTGGGAGCCACCACCACCGGGCGCGACCTGGCCTCCAGGATCGCCGCACGCATCAGGGTGGGGCTGACCGCGGACTGCACGGCTTTGGACATAGACCCGGAAAAGAAGATCATCCGCCAGACCAGGCCCGCTTTCGGCGGCAACATCATGGCGACCATCATTTCGCCCAACTACAGGCCGCAGATGTCGACCGTCAGGCCCAAAGTCTTTAAAAAACTTCCCAAGGACGCTTCCAGAAAAGGCGAGATCATCGAGGAAAAGGCGACAATAACCGAAAAATCCCTGCGCGCCAGGATACTTGAGATAGTAAAGTCCACCGAAAAAAAAGTGAACATCGCCGAGGCCGAGATAATCGTGTCCGGCGGACGCGGCATCGGCTGCGCGGATAACTTTAAGCTTATACAAGAGCTTGCCGATACCATCGGAGGAGCGGTAGGCGCCAGCCGCGCCACGGTAGATGCCGGCTGGATCTCCCAGTTCCACCAGGTGGGCCAGACCGGAAAGACCGTCAGCCCCAAGCTGTACGTGGCCTGCGGCATATCAGGGGCCATACAGCATTTGGCCGGAATGTCGTCCTCGGATATAATAATCGCGATCAACAAGGACCCATACGCGCCCATATTCAACGTAGCCACTTACGGCATAGTCGGAGATGTTCTGGAGATCGTCCCCGCGCTCACGAAAAAATTCAAGGAGCTTATCGGTTGAGAACAGCTTTCGTATTTCCCGGCCAGGGCTCGCAAAAGGCCGGGATGGGCAAAGACCTTTACGACAACTTTGAAGCGTCACGGAAGATCTTCGACGAAGCCGGACGCGCGCTGGGGTTTGACCTGGGGGCCATTTGTTTTGAAGGCCCGGACGACCGCCTGAAACCCACCGAAATAGCACAGCCGGCCATCCTTACGGTGAGCATAGCCGCTCTTGCCGCCCTGGGCAAAAGGCCGGATATGGCCGCGGGCCACAGCCTGGGCGAATACAGCGCTCTTGTATGCGCGGGAGTGCTCGAATTTAGGGACGCGGTGATCTTGGTGAATAAGCGCGGCAGATTCATGCAGGAAGCCGTACCCGCGGGGCAGGGGACCATGGCGGCGGTCCTTGGCCTTGACAGGGATATCCTTCTGGATTGCTGCAAAAAAGCGTCTTCGGCCGGAGTGGTCGAAGCCGCCAACTTCAACTCTCCCGGCCAGATCGTTATCTCGGGTTCGGTAAAAGGCGTGGAAGAAGCCGGCCGCCTGTGCAAAGAAGCCGGCGCCAAACGCGTTATCCCCCTCCAGGTAAGCGCTCCGTTCCATTGTTCGATGATGAAACCGGCGGCGGACAGGCTGGCGGATGAGCTGGACAAGGTCGAGTTTAAAGACGCGCAGTTCCCCGTCTTTGCCAATGTCTCGGCAGGGCCGGTCACGAGCGGTAAAGAGATAAAAGAGCTGCTCATAAAGCAGGTGACGGGCTCTGTGCTGTGGGAGGACCTGGTCAGGGCCATGACGGCCGGCGGAGCGCCCAGATTTGTCGAGATAGGGCCGGGCAAAGTCCTGGCGGGCTTGATTAAAAAAACTGCCGGAGATGGTACAATGATATATAACATTGAAGACAGCGCTTCATTAAAGGAGTTCTCTTCATGAGATTGAAAGGCCAGACAGCTTTTGTTACCGGAGGAGCCCAGGGGATAGGCAGGGCGATCTGCGAGACTCTCGCCGCAGAAGGCGCCGGTATAGTCGTTTCCGACATCAACATAGAAGCCGCACAAAAGACCGCGGAAGCCATAAAAAGTTCTTACGGAGTGGGTTCCATGGCCGTTAAGACCAACGTGGCCAAGTACGATGAGGTAGTGGCTAGTTTTAAACTTGCCACTACTGAATTTGATAAGATAGACATCCTGATCAACAACGCCGGGATCACCCGGGATACCCTGATAATGAGGATGAAGGAAGAGGACTGGGACCTTGTGATGAACGTGAACCTCAAAGGCGTTTTTAACGGCATCAAGGCCGCTTCTTCCATAATGATGAAACAGCGTTACGGCCGCATAGTGAACATAGCTTCCATCGTCGGACAGATGGGCAACGCCGGCCAGGCCAACTATTCCGCTTCCAAAGGCGGAGTGATAGCCCTGACCAAGACAGCCGCAAGGGAGCTGGCCAGCCGCGGGATCACCGTCAACGCCATAGCCCCAGGATTCATTGATACCGACATGACAAAAGTGCTTCCAGAGGATGTCAAAGAAAAATTAAAGGCCCAGATACCCATGGGATCATTGGGAAGTCCCGAAGATATCGCCAAAGCCGTTGTTTTTCTCTGTGCCGATGCCCCTTATATAACCGGGCAGGTCATCGCGATCAACGGCGGGATGTATATGTAGTTGG
>CAZRTO010000009.1:0-32214 GCA_964603025.1 uncultured bacterium
TGCCGCTTTCCTTTATTTTGCCGAGGAGAAAGTGGATATCGCCGTGATAGAAACTGGGCTTGGTGGCAGGCTTGACTCTACCAACGTGCTTAAACCGGCTGTCTGCGCGATCACCAATATAGACCTGGATCATTGTGCGGTCTTGGGCGGGACTTTGAGCAGCATAGCAAAAGAAAAGGCCGGCATCATAAAAAGAGGCGTTCCTGTTGTTACCGCATGTGATAAGCCGGCTGCCATCAGGGTGATCCGGGCCGTCTGCGCAAAGAAAGGTGCGCGGTTGATCCGTGTCAGCGCCAGCCTGGTCCGCAGCGATAAGCGCGGTACGACTTTGGATATGCGGGCCGGTCAAAAGCGGCTCAAAGCGGTGAGACTTCATTTCCGCGGCGCTTATCAGGCTGCCAACGCGGCGGTCTCTCTGGGCATACTGTCCGAACTGAGGCGCAAAGGATTTGTTATAAGCGAAAAGGCGCTGCGGCAGGGTTTTTTGTCCGCGAGATGGCCGGCCAGGTTCCAGGTGGTCCAAAAAAAACCTCTGGCGGTCTTGGACGGAGCCCACAATCCGTCCGGGATCAGGGCTTTGTTCAGGGAACTGTCAGGTATCGCACACAACAGGCTTTTGTCGGTGGTCGGGATGATGAAAGACAAAGATCACGACGGAATGATGGATGAAATATGCGCGCGCAGTGATCTGGTCATAGCAGTGGCTCCCGACAACCCGCGCTCGATCGAGCCGGGGGTCCTGGCCTCCGGTGCGCGGGCCCGCGGGACCGAGGCCCTGATCGCGGATTCGCCGGCCAAAGGATTTAAAAAAGCGCTGGAGATAGCGGCGCCTTCAGATGCCATTTGCGCCTGCGGTTCTCTTTTTGTGTGCGCGGATATTTTGAGATATTGCGGCCATTTGACGCGATTTGAGCGTATAGTGTAGAATATATACTGTCCCGAAAAGAGCAATATAAATGGCGGAAGACAATAGCCCAACCGGATTAGATATGCCCGACGACGAGATAGGCGTTGTCAGGGAATTAAAGAAGAAAAAACCTTTAAATTTCAGGTCGTTGGGGATCGCTGTTTTTGTGGTCGTTCTTATTGTTTCCAGTTTTTGGGCGAGCTTTTTCATAGGCAAGGTGCTGTTGACGCCCGTGAAAAAACTTCCTGAAGTGGATTTCCAAAAGCTTGACGAGAGGTTCTCGGAAGAGACGGTCCCTCTGGAGCAGTTGGGCGGACAGAAGCCCGTTACGGAAGAGAGCCCCGCTGTTTATGAGACCGCGGCGGCGGTTGCAAAGGAAAAGCCCGAGGAAAAGAAAGAGGAGAGAAAAGATCCTTTCACTCCTGAAAAGAAGCCTCAGCCGAGCCCTTCGGTGACTTCCAAAAGAACGGCCGTTTCCGGCGGTTTGTTCAGGGTCAGGAGCTCGGTGTTCGACAGCAGGGAAAAAGCCGCTGCTCTTGTGTCAAAACTTTCTTCCGAAGGCTTTGAAAGCTTCGTAAAAGAGGAAAGCAACGGAAGGTTCAGCGTGCAGGCCGGTGTTTTCAAAAGCCGCTCCAATGCCGAAGGGCTTGTACAGCAGTTAAAAGCCAAGGGGTTTGAGGGCGAAATAATAGATTAGGGGGACAAAGATGGGAGTATATGATTATGTATTCGGACATTTTTCGAGGGACCTTGGAATAGATCTTGGCACGGCCACCACGCTTGTTTTTGCAAAGGGCGAAGGCATCATACTTTGCGAACCTTCGGTGGTCGCCATCAACAAAGATACCGGCAAAGTCCTTGCCATAGGCAACGAGGCCAAGGGCATGCTGGGACGCACTCCCGCCAACATAATAGCCGTAAGACCTCTCCGCGACGGTGTCATTGCCGATTTTGAGGTCACCGAAATGATGATGAGGCATTTTATCACCAAGAGCCACAACAGGTCGGCGTTCGTCCGTCCCAGAATAGTTGTCGGGGTTCCGTCCGGCATCACCGGTGTGGAGCGCAGAGCGGTCATAGATGCCGCCATGCATGCCGGCGCGAGAGAGGCGTACCTTATAGAAGAGCCCATGGCCGCGGCCATAGGCGCTTCCCTTCCCGTTTCGGAGCCTATCGGCAGCATGATAGTTGATATAGGCGGAGGCACCACGGAAGTGGCGGTCCTGGCGCTGGGCGGCATAGTGGTGTCAAAGTCCATAAGGGTCGCGGGCGATGAGATGGACGAGGCCATAGTATCTCATTGCAGAAAGAACTATAACCTTCTGATCGGCGAGCGCACTGCCGAACAGATCAAGATAGACATAGGTTCCGCCTACCCGCTCGGGGAGGAAAGGACCGTGGAGGTGCGCGGAAGGGACCTGGTCTCGGGTCTCCCAAAAACGATAACACTCACGTCCGCCGAGATAAGGGATGCGCTGGCGGAACCGGTCGCGATAGTTGTGGACGGGGTCAGGATGACTCTAGAAAAAACGCCGCCCGAACTGGCGGCCGATATAATGGACCGAGGCATAGTTATGGCCGGAGGGGGCTCCCTTCTCCGCGGACTTGACAAGCATCTCAGCCAGGAAACAGAGATGTCTGTATATGTCGTGGATGATCCGCTTTCCTGCGTGGCTTACGGCACCGGCAAGGTGCTTGAAGAGATAGACACGCTCAAGAAAGTGCTCATTACCAACAAGAAATCCTGGCAGTAAGCCCCTTTTGCAATGCGGGATAAGAACAACGGCCCGTTGATACGCATAGCGGTCATTATAGCGGTCATCACCGTCGTTTCCGTCTTCACTCCCGTAAGGGACCTTCCTCCCGTGGTTGCCGTGCAGTCAGCGGTCTTTCGCGTTGTTTATCCTGTCCAGTTCGTGTTCTTTAAGTTCTTCTCTTTCATCGGTGGGGCCGGCAGGGATCTGGTCTCTCTAAGGAGGGCTCAGAAGGAAAATGAGAGATTGCGCCGGGAGCTTGCCGTCCATAGATCGGTCTCAGGCCTTTTTTCAGAGCTTGTCAAAGAGAACGGGCGTCTCAGGTCCCTGGCAGGCTTCAGCGCAAGGAATACATACGGAATTCAGCTCATACCCGCGGAAGTGATCTCTAGAAGCCCTTCTTCGTGGTTCAGCAGCGTGGTCCTCGACAGAGGATCATCCGACGGCGTGAAGAACGGCAAAGCGGTGGTATCCCCTCAGGGACTCATAGGCAGGGTTGTCGAGGTGCATCCAAATTCATGCAAAGTGCTGCTCATATTGGACGAGAACAGTTCTGTTTCCGTCATGCTTCCCAGGATATCCGAGATAGGTGTGATGGCCGGAAGAGGCGGCGGGGACCCGCAGCTTAAATACATCAGTTCCACTTCCGACGTGCGCGACGGCGATATAGCGGTCACTTCAGGGACTTCGGATTATTACCCCAGAGGCATACCTGTCGGCAGAGTCAGCGGAAGGGAAAAGAAGGATTTTGACCTTTTCCACAATATAAGGATAAAGACCGACGTGAATTTTTCCGACCTCGGGCCGGTCTTTATCGTTAAGTGAGATGAGAGATCTTAAACTGGCGGCCTTTATATTATTCCTTGCCGTTCTTCAATCGGTGGTGCTCTCGCGCGTGCCGCTGCTCGGGGCCTATATAGATCTGCCGATAGCCATGGCGGCGCTTCTTGCTTTTACCGGAGGGCCCAGGGACGGTTTCTGGTACGGGGCTTTTGCGGGCCTTTTGTCTGATGCGCTTTCTCCCGAGAGGTTTGTGTTTGCCGTTTCCGCGGCGCTTTCCTGTTTTCTTCTCGGTCTTCTCAGGGACCTGTTCTTCAGCGATGAAGAGCCTGTGATGTTCCTGTTCGTGTTTATGGGAACGCTCTTCACATATCTGATGTCTTCGTGGATGCTCTCGGGCATTTACGGCAGACCGCTTTCGTCCGTCTGGCAGATCGTTCTTTGCGTTTCGCTGCTGAACACACTGTTCACCCCTTATCTAAAAGCCTTGTCCCGCAAGGCGGAAAGCGCGGAAGATGGACAGCGGCTCAAAATATAACAGGAACGCTCTGATACTTCTGGCATTGCTAGCGGCGGTCATTTTCGTGCTTGTCGTCAGGCTGGTCATAGTCCAGATGTTCGATCACCGCGCGTATCTGCGCGCTTCAAGGATCAACGCGGCCCAGTCAATGCCTCTGGTCGCCCCCAGGGGCATCATCTATGACCGTTACGGCAAGGTGCTTGTGGCCAACAGGGCGGTCTTTTCGGTCTATGTGCTCCAGACCCACATCAAGGACAGGGGCCTCTTGATCAGGATGCTTTCCGAACTATTGTCGATGCCGCAGCCGGAAATAGACAAAAAGCTTTCCGAAAGGAAAGCCCGGCCTTTTGATCCGATACTTATACGCCAGAATGTGCCCAAGGAAGCTGTTGCCAGGCTGGAGGAGAAAAAACATCTTCTGCCGGGCGTGGTAGTCAATATAAGGCCGGTAAGGGTATATCCTAACGGAAAGCTCGCGGCACATGTTCTCGGATATATAGGAGAGGTCACTTCCGACGACATAGACAGGTTCCCGGCGATCAACCTGCGGCAGGGCGATCTGATAGGAAAGACCGGGATAGAAAGAGTATACGATGCTTATCTTAGAGGCGTGAACGGGGGCGAGCGCCTTTCTATATCTTCATATGGCAGGGCTTCCGCCGAAAAAGGCATACAGGACCCGGTCCCCGGAAAGAACATCAGGCTTTCCCTGGACCTGGAGCTGCAAAGAGCCGTAGAGGGCGCGCTTGAAGGAAACAACGGCGCTGTCGTGGTGATGGATGTCTCAAACGGCGAGGTGCTGGCCATGGCCTCGAACCCAGGCTATGACCCCAATATTTTTTCAGCGCCCATATCTACCCAGCAGTGGCGAAATATGTATTCGCGGGGCAATCCCTTTTTAAATAAAGCCATCAATCCTTATCCTCCGGGCTCTATATTCAAGGTCGTGTCCATGTCCGCGGCACTCGAAAAGGGGCTGTTCAGGCCGTCGGACGGGTTCTTTTGTCCGGGTTTTTTTCAGCAGGGGGCTCGCGTAGCAAAATGCTGGAAACTGGAAGGGCACGGGCATCTCGATCTATACGAAGGATTGGTGCAGTCATGTAACGTGGTCTTTTACCAGGTTGGGTTAAAAACCGGACCAGATCTTCTTGCGGATCTCTCGGAAAAATACGGGCTCGGACAGACCACCGGAATAGACCTTCCTTCCGAATCCGCCGGGATAGTGCCGTCGAGCTCATGGAAAAAAAAGGTCTACAAGGAAAACTGGTACCCTGGCGATTCGCTCAACTACGGCATCGGACAGGGATTCCTGTGGGTGACGCCCCTCCAGATGACCAATCTGTACGCGTCCATAGCCAACGGCAGGGAAAGGTTTGAGCCGCACCTGCTGCTTGATATAACCGACAGGGATGGCAGCGGAATATTCTCTTACATTCCGAAGGCGATCGGGTCCGTACCTGTTTCCGCGGACAACCTGGACACGATAAGAAATGCTCTCCATGACGTTGTTTCAAGGGGGACAGGCCGCGCCGCAAAAGTCCCGTCTTTTGAGGCGTCAGGCAAGACCGGCACCGCGCAGAACCCGAGAAACCCTCCTCACGCCTGGTTCGTTTGTTATGCTCCACATGATACTCCGCGTATCGCCGTCGGGTCCTTTGTCGAGTACGGTCAGCACGGCAATCAGGTGACGGCGCAGATCGCCAACAAAGTGCTCGATTGGTATTACAAGAACAGGGTGGTGCCGCGGGACACGACTTCCGAGGCGGAGCCGGCTACATGATAGAATTGTGGTAAGAAAGAGTAGAACATGCTTTCAAAAAGGATAATACCCTGTCTGGACGTAAAGGACGGCCGCGTCGTAAAGGGGATAAATTTCGTCAATCTCTCGGACGCCGGCGATCCGGTGGAGCTTGCAAAGGTCTATGACAGGGAAGGTGCCGACGAACTTGTATTCCTTGATATCACCGCTTCTCACGAAAAAAGGGATATCATGATCGATGTCGTCAAAAGGGTTGCGGAAGAGGTCTTTATCCCGTTCACGGTCGGTGGGGGGATCTACGACGTGGATACTATCAGACAGATACTGTCCTCCGGGGCTGACAAGGTATCGGTCAATACGGCCGCCGTAAAAAGGCCCGAGTTCATAAAGGAAGCGGCGGACCAGTTCGGCAGCCAGTGCGTTGTTGTCGCTATAGACGCAAAAAGAACAGGGCCTAAATGGGAAGTTTATACGCACGGCGGGCGTACGCCGACGGGGATAGATGCCATCGAATGGGCAAAAAAAGCGGAACATCTGGGGGCCGGCGAAATACTTTTGACCAGCATGGACAGGGACGGTACAAAGATAGGCTATGATGTCGATCTGACCGCCGCGGTCTCAATGGCTGTCGGTATTCCGGTCATAGCTTCAGGGGGTGCCGGTACGCTCGAACATCTCTATGAAGCTTTTTCGAAAGGATCTGCCGATGCGGCGCTTCTGGCCTCTCTTCTGCATTTCGGGGAACTCAGGATATCACAGATCAAGTGTTATCTGGAGGACAGGGGAATATCCGTGAGAAAGGGGCTTTGATCTTATGACCGACCTCTTATCGTACATGTCCGGGATGAAAGCACTTGTGGATTCCGAGATAGACAGGCTTCTTCCGTCGGACGGCGGTCTTTTGTCGGAGGCCATGAGATACAGTGCTCTGGCTCCCGGCAAACGGATCAGGGCCATGCTGGTGATAGAATCCGCCAAGATCTGCGGAGCGGAAGCCGTGACTGTTCTTCCCTTCGCGTGCGCGATCGAGCTTTTGCACACTTTTTCGCTTATACACGATGATCTGCCTTCCATGGACGACGACGATCTGAGGCGCGGTCTTCCGACCTGCCACAAGAAGTTCGGAGAGGCCACCGCCATACTCGCCGCGGACGGGCTTTTTGCCCTTGCTTACGAGATCATGTCGGGAAAGAACACCAGGGAAAAAATAGGCAATACAGGCGCGGTGCTGGATTCCATCGAAAGGATAAGCAGGTCCATAGGCCCTTCAGGCATGTGTCTGGGGCAGTCCCTTGACATGCAAAGCGAAGGCAGGAGCATAACTCTTGATGATCTCAAGAACATACATTCCAAAAAGACCGGAGCGCTCATATCCGCCTGTGTTTACTGCGGCGCGAGGCTCGCGGGCGCCGGCCTGAAACAGATGGAAAGCCTTGAAAAATACGCTTCCCATATAGGTTTAGCTTTCCAAATAAAAGATGATATACTTGACTTGAGCGGGACGAGCCAGGAGCTGGGCAAGAACCCCGGATCTGACACAAGAAAGAAGAAGGCCACTTTCCCGGCGCTCGTCGGACAGGACAAAGCCGCCGCCATGCTGGAAGCCGAGAGGGTCTCGGCGGTCTCTTCACTTGAGCAGTTCGGCCCAAGTTCGCATATTCTCAGGTCGCTGGCCGATCATATAGTGCAGAGAAAAAACTGATGAAAGGCGTACAATGAAGATCATCACAGAACTTTTAAGGAATTTCCCGCTGATCGCCGCGCTTATGGCCATGCTGATAGGGCAGGCTTCAAAGATACTGTATTACTATGTGGTCGACCGCAAGGTCGATATAATGCATTTTTTTGAGTCGGGCGGGATGCCGTCCGCGCATTCGGCGATGGTCGCCGCGCTTGTGGTCGCGATCGGTATTTCTTACGGCTGGGGCTCCGCGCATCTGGCCATCTCTTTCGCTTTTGCCTGCATAGTCGTGTATGACGCGGTCGGAGTAAGAAGGGCTACCGGCTATCAGTCGGCGATACTTAACAGGATAGTAGACGATCTGTACAAGTCCGGCCGCATCTCGGCGGAAAAGCTCCACGAGTTCATGGGGCATACTCCGCTTGAAGTAGCCGTGGGGCTCGCGCTTGGCGTAGTGATAGCATTGACTTTATATTTCGGGGTGTATTCATTTGTTGCTTGAAAAGCTCGATCTTCCTTCCTCGCTGAAAAAGCTTTCCTGCCAGGAACTGGAACAGCTGGCCGGCGAGATAAGGGCCAGGATAATAAAAGTGGTCTCGGAGAACGGAGGGCATCTTTCTTCCAATCTGGGTTCCGTCGAGATCGCTATCGCACTGCACACCGTTTACGATTCGCCTTCGGACAAGATCATCTGGGATGTCGGACATCAGGCCTATGCCCATAAGATACTTACCGGCCGCAACTTAGCGATGGATTCACTCAGGCAGCACGGCGGCGTAAGCGGCTATCCGAACCCGGAGGAAAGCCCTCACGACGTGTTCTTTACCGGACACGCGGGCACGTCCATTTCTACCGCTCTGGGCCTTGCGGCCGCCAGGGACATGAAGGGCGATCCTTATAATGTGGTCGCTGTCATAGGGGACGGGTCGCTTTCCGGAGGCGTCTCCCTGGAGGCGGTCAACAACGCGCTGCATTTGAACAGCAATCTTGTTGTCGTCCTGAACGACAATGAAATGTCCATTTCCAAGAACGTGGGCGGATTATCCGAGTATTTCACCGGCATCAGGATGAACCCTCTGTACACCGGCACAAAAGACCGCGTTGAAAAAATGGTAAAAAGAATACCAAATATCGGGGTTCCGCTCTTTAAGCTGGCAGAGAAGATGAAGAACCGGCTCAAGAACTTTATCATAGACTTCAAGACAGAGGTCATAGTTGAGGAACTTGGGTTCAGATATCTGGGGCCAATAGACGGACATAATACCACTCTTTTGATGAGCGCCCTTTCCTTTGCCAAGGAAGCCAAGGGGCCTATTCTGCTCCATGTGCTCACCAAAAAGGGCAAAGGCTATCCTCCCGCGGAAAAAGATCCCACCAAATACCACGGGGCGCAGCCTTTTGACATAGTTACCGGGCAGTTCAGGTCCGAGCCTGCGCGCACATATTCTGATGTCTTTGGCGGTTCCATGACGGATCTGGCAAGAACTGATGACCGTATTGTCGCCGTTACGGCCGCGATGGTCGACGGCACGGGACTGGAAGAGTTCGCCAAAAAATATCCTTCCAGGTTCTTTGACGTCGGTATAGCCGAAGAGCATGCCGTTGTTTTTGCTGCCGGGCTTGCCAAGGGCGGGATGAAGCCGGTTGTCGCCATATATTCCACTTTTCTCCAGAGGAGCTATGACGAGATATTCCACGATGTCTGCCTGCAGGGGCTTCCGGTAGTTTTCTGTCTTGACCGCGCGGGGATAGTCGGTGACGACGGGCCCACGCACAACGGAGTCTTTGATCTCGCTTACCTGAGGCATCTGCCCGGCATGGTCCTGATGGCGCCCAAGGATGAGAACGAGCTGAGGGACATGCTCTATACATCGCTCAAATACAACGGTCCCATAGCCGTGAGATATCCGAGATCAAAAGTTCACGGAGCTGAGACGAACGGTGACCCAAAGAGACTGGAACTCGGCAAAGGAGAGGTCGTATTCAGGACAGGGGCCAAGGAACAAAAGCAGAAACATGTTTTGTTCGTTGGTATCGGCTCAATGGTAGGGCCCTGTGCCGAAGCGGCGGCAAAGCTGGGCGCCGAAGGTATCTCTTCGGCCGTGATAAACGCGCGTTTTGTAAAACCGCTTGACGGAGAACTTATAACCGAGGAAGCCGGCAGAGCGGACCTGGTGGTTACCGTCGAGGAGGGCTGTCTGCAGGGAGGGTTCGGGAGCGCGGTGCTAGAGCTTTTTGAGGAAGAAGGCATATCCATACCCGTTAAAAGAATAGGTCTTCCTGACAGATACATTGAAGCGGGGAAAAGGGACCTGATACTTGACAGATACGGCCTCAGTGCCGGTAGGATATATGAGAACGTGAGGAGCGCGCTTAAATGAGATCTGATCTGGAGATCGTAAAATCCGCCAAATTACAGCCCATAGAGAAGATCGCCCGGTATGCTGGATTGGGGCTGGACGAGATCGACTATTACGGAAAACATATCGCAAAGGTCAGGCTGTCCGCGTACGACAAAAGAAAGAACAAAAAGGACGGGAAACTGATCCTTGTTACCACCATGACCCCGACGCCGATGGGCGAAGGCAAGACCACTGTTACCATCGGCCTCGCGCAGGCGCTTAAAAAGATCGGCAAAAAAACGTCTGTCTGCATAAGAGAGCCTTCTCTCGGGCCTACCCTTGGTCTTAAAGGCGGGGCGGCCGGCGGCGGATATTCCCAGGTGGTCCCGATGGAGGATATCAACCTGCATTTCACCGGAGATATGCACATGTTGAGCACGGCCCACAACTATCTCTCGGCCATGCTTGACAACCACATCTATTTCGGTAACAGGCTCGGTATCGATACAGGGAGCATCACATGGAACAGGGTGGTTGATATGAACGACAGGGCTTTGAGGGATATCACGATACGGTACAAGGACATAAGCAGGAACACTTCTTTTGATATAGCCGCCGCTTCCGAAGCTATGGCCGTCATGTGCCTATCAATGGACGTGCACGAGCTCAGGCGGAAACTCGGTTCGATCATTGTCGGCTTTACCTCGCAGGGCAGGCCGGTAACTTCCTCTGACCTCAAGGCCGACGGGGCAATGGCACTGCTACTCAAGGAGGCGATAAAGCCCAACCTTGTTCAGACAATTGAGGGCGTTCCTGCCTTTGTGCACGGTGGTCCGTTCGCCAACATAGCGCACGGATGCAACAGCCTTATAGCCACCAGGCTGGCTCTCAAGCTTTCGGATTTCGTGGTGACGGAGGCCGGTTTCGGCTCTGACCTTGGCGCGGAGAAATTCTTTGATATCAAATGCAGATTGGGGGGACTTGTTCCTGACGCCGTGGTCATGGTGGTCACCACAAAAGCCCTGAAGTGGCAGGGGGGAGCGGACAAGGAAAAGGTTAAACAGAAGGATGAAGGAGCTTTGGTAAGGGGCCTTGACAACTTAAGGCTGCATTTGGACGGCTTGAAGAATTTTGAACTGCCGGTTATAGTGGCGGTGAACAGATATCATTTTGATGATCCTGCAGAACTGGAGCTCGTATCCGGTTTTTGCGAGAAGGCGGGCGTCGGATGTTCCGTGTGCGACGTGCGCGAATCAGGCGGCGACGGCGGAAAGGAGCTGGCCCGCAAGGTCGCCGAAGAAGTGGAGCACAGGATATCCAGGTTCAAGCCGCTTTATGGGGATGAGCTTTCCACTTCCGAAAAACTTGAGGTCATCGCGCGCAGGATATATCACGCGGACGGCATAGACCTGTCCGCTCAGGCACGAGCGCAGCTGACCAGGATAGAAGAGCTCGGCCTTTCACGGCTTCCTGTCTGCGTGGCCAAAACGCAATTCTCCTTTACCGATGACCACACCAAAAGAGGGGCTCCCGGGGGATTTAATATATTCATCAAAGGGCTAAAAATATGTTCGGGCGCCGGTTTTATCGTGGCGTATGCCGGTGATATAATGACTATGCCGGGACTTCCGGAGCATCCTGCTTCTGAGAACATGTTCATTGACGATTCCGGGGAGATACACGGGATATTTTAAATATGATCGACCAGAAAAAGATACAAAAGGCCGTAAGGGAGATACTTGTCGCGATAGGCGAGGACCCTTTAAGAGAAGGCCTCAAAGACACTCCCGCCAGGGTCGCCAGGATGTACGCCGAGATATTTTCCGGGGTGGGCAGGGACCCGTCAAAAGAAATGAACGTTTTTCATAACGAGGACAACGAAGAGATGATAATGGTCAAGGACATTCCCTTTTATTCCATGTGCGAACACCATCTTGTCCCGTTCATAGGCAAGGCCCACATAGTCTACATACCCAAAAAAGGCAGGATCACCGGGCTTTCCAAGCTCGTCAGGGTCCTTGAAGCTTTTGCAAAAAGGCCCCAGGTGCAGGAGAGGCTTACATCGCAGATCGCCGACGCTCTCATGAAAAAGATCCAGCCGCACGGTGTCCTTGTGATAATAGAGGCCGAGCATCTGTGCATGTCAATGAGAGGGGTCAAAAAACCCGGTTCCGTTACGACCACGTCGGCCGTGCGCGGGGTCCTCAGAAAGAATGCCGCTACCAGGGCTGAAGCGCTCGCCCTGCTCAAAAAGTGAATACTTTCTTAAGGAAGCTGCTCGTTTCGCTGTTCATCCTCTGTCTTTGGTGGGTTAATTGCTCATTTGCCGAAGTAAGAGCAATGTGGATAACCCGTTTTCAGATGGATTCAAAAGAAAAGATCGACGCGTTCGTCGCTTCCGCAAAAAAACACCGTTTTGACACGCTCTTTGTGCAGGTGGTAGGCAGGGGACAGGCGTACTATTATTCGGATGTCATTCCCAGGATGGACCTTGACTTCGACGCTCTTTCCTATACTGTCGAAAAATCCCACAGCGAAGGTATCAAGGTCCATGCCTGGCTTAACGCTTATTACGTCTGGTCCTCTCCCGAGGCTCCGGCCGACCAGGCGCATGTGGTCAACAGGCACCCCGACTGGCTGGTGCCTTCTTCGTCGAACATGAAATTCCTCGATCCTGCAAAAAAGGAAGTCAAAAAATATCTTTACGACATGTATGTAGAAGTCGCGCAAAAATATCCTGTCGACGGGATACATTTCGATTACATAAGATACGACGGCGCTTACGACGGGTTGGACATGGAAAGCCGGAGGGCTTTTAGCAGCGTCCACTGGCTGGATCCTTTCTTTATAGTTCACTATCCCGCCTCGGTCAGGGATTATTACGGGTCTGAGGGATTTGAAAAGCTCAGGATTGAGTGGATAGAGTTCAAGAGCGCGAACGTAAGCGGGCTGGTAAAGGACGTTTCTCTGGCGGTCAAAAGCATAAGACCCGACCTTCAGCTGTCCGCCGCGGTGTTCCAGGACCTTGGCTCCGCGGTGTCCAACAAAGGGCAGAACTGGCCCTTGTGGCTGAAAGAAGGCTGGATAGATTTTGCCGTGCCCATGATATATTCAAAGAATTACGATCTGGTCGCAAAAAGGATCAGGGAATCTGCCGGCGCGGCGCTTCAGGGGCGCATACTGGTAGGCTTGGGGCCTTATCTTGTATCCCCGGATGATTTTGGCCGTCAGTTCGCCCTGTACAGGCGGATGATGAAGGAATATCCCTCCATACGCGGGTTCAGCCTGTTCTCTTATGATGCCATATCGTCCGAAGCGTCCTATTTTGACAAGACAAAAAAATGACCGGCGACCTCGATATATGGTATACTCTCATGTCCGTTCCCGGACTGGGATGCTCGCGTCTTAAGGTCCTCTGCGAAAAGATCAGGCCGATATCTTTGATCGCCGGCCTTTCCAAAAAAGAGATCGCCTCGGTCCCGGGCATAGGGGACGTTCTTGGCGGCGATATCTTTTCCAGAATGAGGGGCCTCACGGGACCTCCGGACCTTGCCAAGGACCTGAAATTCGCCACGATATCCGATCCTTCCTATCCTAAGAATCTGTTCAATATATATGACCCCCCGACCGTCCTTTACTATCGCGGAGCGATCCTTAAAGAGGATGAGTCCGCGGTGGCCGTGGTAGGCACCAGGAATCCGTCAGCTTACGGCATAAGGGCAGCGGAGCATATAACAAGGGAACTTGTGCGCGCCGGATTCACGATAGTGTCCGGACTGGCGGCAGGCATTGATTCGTGCGCCCATGAAACGGCTCTCAGATGCGGCGGAAGGACCATCGCGGTCCTGGCCTCAGGTCCGGATGATATATATCCGCGTTTCAACAGACGACTTTCGCAGGATGTGGCCTCTAGGGGCGCCGTAGTCTCCGAAGTTCCCCGCGCGCCCGCCAGATTTGAAAAGTGGGCTTTCCCCAGAAGGAACAGGATCATATCCGGGCTTTCTCTGGGTACGGTCGTCGTGGAGGGGGCCAAGGACAGCGGTTCCCTGATCACCGCAGCAGCAGCGCTTGACCAAAACAGGGAAGTGTTCGCCGTGCCCGGGGATATGTTCTCAAGGCACAGTGCCGGGCCGAACAGTTTGATCAAGAGCGGGGCCAAACTTGTGCAGAGCGTGGAGGACATACTTGAAGAACTCCCCTCCGGCGCGATCGCCCGTCAGGATGTCCGCGGCTGTTCTTTGCCTGACGGGGACCAGAGAAAAGTGTTCTCGGTCCTGGCCACAGGACCGAAATGTGCAGATCTCATATCAGAAGGGTCGGGCATCCCTGTTCAGAAGCTTTTTCCGGTGCTTCTCTCCATGCAGATGAACGGTTATATAAGAGAGCTGCCGGGCAGGGTTTTCAGCTTGTGATATAATCAGTAGAGTAAAAAACCAAGGAGTTGCTCGATATGGTATATTTCAGCGATATGTACGCTTCCGAGATGCTGGGCCAGCTGGTGGTTGACAGGACCGAGGCCAAGATCGGAAAGGTAAAGGACATTGTTCTTGACGCTTCCGAGCAGTTCCCGAAGGTGATCGGGCTTTTGCTCAAGATGGAAGGCAGCGACAAGGAAAAGATAATACTTACCGGAGAGCTCAATCTCATAAGCAGGCGCGTCATATCATCCTCCGGTATCAAGGAAAACACCGCTTTTGCTTCTCTGCGCAACGGAGAAGTCCTGGTTAAAAAAGACCTGTTGGATAAACAGATAGTCGATATACACGGGTCAAAGGTCGTCAGGGTCAACGACATCAAGTTCGCAAAGGCCGGCGAGGAGATACGTCTGATAGCGGCCGATGTGGGCATGAAAGGGATACTCAGAAGGCTCAAGATGGAAGAGGCAGCAGCTTCATTCCTTTCGCTGATCGGAATTACGCTCAAGGACGAACTGATAGGCTGGAATTTTGTCGAGCCTCTCAAGACCGATATTGCCGGGCTCAAATTGGTGGTTCCTTACGAGGGTATGTCCAAACTGCATCCCGCGGATATCGCCAGCATCATCAGCCAGGTGCACACCGAGGAGAAGACCGCGATATTCGAATCCCTCTCCACCGAGACCGCGGCTGAAGCACTGCACGAACTGGAGCCCAGGATACAGGCTTTCCTGATAGGCACGCTCGACACGAAAAAAGCGCTTTCCATAATAGAAAAAATGCCTCCCGACGAGGCCGCGGACGTTCTGGGGGATCTGCAGGAGGACAAGGCCACCGAGCTGCTGCGTCTTATGAAGCACAAAAGGGCGGAAGAGATACAGAGCCTCCTGAAACACGGCGAAGAGACCGCGGGCGGTCTCATGACCACCGAATACGTTACGATACCTGCTTCCTTTACTGCCGCTCAGACCATACAGAAGTTGAGGGAGCTGGCCCCTTCGGCCGAGACCATATACTATCTTTATGTGACCGACGACGAAGGACATTTGACCGGTGTTCTGTCCCTGCGCAATCTCATCGTCGCGGCCCAGGACTCTCTTGTTTCCGACATTTGTTCCACCAAGATCATAACCGTGAGGCCCGAGGCCAGCCAGAGACAGGTGGCGGACATAATATCCAAATACAACCTTTTGGCCGTTCCGGTCGTGGATACTCTGAACAGGATAATAGGCATCGTGACTGTCGATGACGTTGTGGATTTCATCATTCCTCCTCTTGCCAGAAGAAAAAGGATGTCAGTGGGGTAATGATAAATCCGCTAATATCGTCCTATCCGCTTTTATAATCTCGATTCCGGATTCGTGTAATTAGCACTATTGGGGTTATTCGTGTTGATTCCCATTCGCGTTATTAGAGTAGCAATAAAAAAACCTCTCCGATCCTAGCCGAAGAGGTTTTTATTCCGAAATAAGACTTATCAGCCGACCTTCTTCATGAGTTTTTTCCTCTTGATTATGCTCCAGAGGATCTTGGTCATGGAAGTCACCGGGATCGCTTTCTTTCCGAAAACGTCTTCCAAAGTATCGGTCTGGCCCTTGAAATCAACTCTCATTTTTGATAATCCGCCTCTTGCCATCTATCTCACCCCCTTTGTGTAAAAGGTTTTTACGGTCTTAAAAACCTTGCGAGCTTTCTTTTATGATACAATTATAGAGCATATTTGAGTGTTGTCAACAGGTTTTTAGAGCAAAACATAAAAATGCGCAGAGCTAAAAATGTTCAATAAAGTGCTGATAGCCAACCGAGGGGAGATCGCGGTCCGTATCATTCGCGCCTGCCGCGAGCTTGATATAAAAACGGTGGCAATATTCTCCGAAGCCGACAAAGATTGTCTTCACGTCAGACTGGCGGACGAGGCCTACTGTATCGGCCCAGCGGTCCCGGCCAAAAGCTATCTGAACATCCCGGCCATAATATCGACGGCCGAAGTTTCCGGAGCTTCGGCGATACATCCCGGATACGGGTTCCTGGCTGAGAACGCCAAATTCGCGGAGATCTGTGCCGCGCACAATCTCGTGTTCATCGGCCCTTCTCCTAATTCCATAGAGCAGATGGGCGACAAGGCTACCGCGATACAATGCGCCGTGAGAGCTGGCGTGCCCACGCCTCCGGGTTCCGGCGGAATAGTGAATGACGAAGGCGAAGCCCTAAAGATAGCTAAAAAGATAGGCTTCCCGGTCCTTATAAAGGCAACGGCAGGCGGCGGCGGAAAGGGAATGAGGATCGCGCAGAACGAAGAAGAATTCCCTTCACTGATGAAGATGGCCAAGGCCGAAGCCCAGGCGGCCTTCGGGAATCCCGACGTTTATATCGAAAAATTCATCGTCAAGCCCAAACACGTCGAGATCCAGATACTCGCGGATAATTTTGGCAATACAGTATATCTGGGGGAACGCGACTGTTCCGTGCAGAGAAGGAACCAGAAACTGGTCGAAGAGGCGCCGTGCGCGGTGCTCAACGAAAAGACGCGTCGCAAAATGGGCGAGTCAGCGGTCAGATTGGCAAAGGCTGTTAATTACCGCGGGGCCGGCACCATAGAATTCCTGCTGGACATAAACGGGCATTTTTATTTCATGGAGATGAACACCCGCGTGCAGGTCGAACACCCGATAACCGAGATGATCACAGGCATTGATATACTGAAAAAGCAGATAGCCGTGGCCTCCGGTGAAAAGCTAGGCCTTAAGCAGAACGATATAAAACTGAGCGGACATGCCATAGAGTTCAGGATAAACGCCGAGGATCCCGAAAAGAACTTCATGCCGTGTCCCGGCAGGATAACCCAGTATCTGGCTCCCGGAGGCCCTGGTGTGAGGGTCGACGGTTTTGTCTACAGCGGCTACAAAGTCCTGCCTAATTATGATTCCCTGATAGCCAAACTCATAGTCTGGGGCAAAGACCGCGGGGAAGCCATAGCCAAAGGCAAAAGAGCTCTTTCTGAATTCGTTGTCGAAGGCGTAAAGACCACCATCCCATTCCATCAAAGGGTCCTTGCGATACCGTCATTTGAGAGGGGAGAGGTCTATACCGATTTCATCCCTTCGCACATGGGGACCTGATCATGTCAAAACGTTCTACCTCTAGGCGGCTGGCTATGCAGGCCCTGTATCAGATAGACCTCTCTGGCATAAGCAAGGAAGAAGCCATTGCCGGCGCGTGCGGTGACGAAAAGTTCAAGCAGGAAACAACGGACTACGCTTTTAGGCTTGTTTCATCAGCTCTTGATAACCTGAAGGAGATAGACAGTAGGATAAGCGGAGCTTCCAAGGGGTGGCCTTTAAGCAGAATGTCCGCTGTGGACAGGAATATTCTGCGTCTGGCGGTCTGTGAGATTGATCATATCAAAGAGAACCCTTTTGCGGTTGTGGTGGATGAGGCAGTGGAGCTGGCAAAAAGATACGGCGGACCTGACGCAAAAAAGTTCATCAACGGGGTGCTCTCGTCGTTTTCCGCCGGATAGTAGTCTTGCTATTTATTAGACTACCTTCCCTTTTCGTCCAGGATCTGTGTTGGCGCCCAAATTTTTAAACGGATCAAGCTGTTCCTGCGAGTTGTTTGGTGTCCGTTGAGTAGGTCCATTAGCAGCTCCGTAGATATTGTTTTCCTTTTTGCCTATGGTGCTTAGTCCGCGCACACTGTTAGATTCTCCAGACATACTCAAATACCTCCTTTTATTGGTCTCTATTTACCTATCGTGTTCTAAACTCCTAAACTTGCATGTACAGATAGTACCACAATTATGGCTGTTTTTATAGAATAAGACCTGAACAAGTGCTAAAATACATATATATATGTTCACAGGTATTGTCGAGGAGACCGGCAAGGTCAAGTCCGTCAGGAACAAGGACGATATGATGGAGCTTTCCGTTGAAGCCAAGGTTGTGCTTTCAGGTACAAAAAAAGGCGACAGCATTGCGGTGAACGGGGCGTGCCTGACAGTGACCGACATAAAGCGCGGATACTTTACCGCGCAGGCCGTGAAAGAGACGCTTTCAAGGACCAATCTGCGGGACCTTAAGATCTCGGACCCGGTAAATCTTGAGCGTGCCCTCAAGGTTTCGGAGCGAATATCCGGTCATTTTGTCTTGGGGCATGTGGACCGTGTCTGCCCGGTAAAGAACATAGTAAAGTCCCGCTCGTCATGGGAGATATTTTTCTCGGCTCCCGAGGAACTCCTCGGATATTTTGTCGAAAAAGGTTCCGTTGCCGTAAACGGCGTAAGCCTTACGGTATCCAAAATGGGGCTGTCTTCGTTCGCGGTATCTGTTATTCCTCATACCCTGGCCGGGACCAACCTGATCTCACTTAAGCCCGGGGACAAGGTGAACGTGGAAGCGGATGTTTTCGGAAAGTATATCGTGTCCCGCCTGAACAATATGTCCGCCGCATCGACCTCCTTTTCCGGCAAGAATATAATAAACAGTCTTATGGACATGACCGAAGGCGGAGATATAGCATGCAACTGAAATTCAACTCTATAGAAGAAGCCCTGGCCGATCTCAAAGACGGCAAAATGGTCATTGTTGTCGATGATCAGGACCGCGAGAACGAAGGCGACCTCGTACTGGCAGCGGAAAAAGTAACGCCTGAGGCGGTCAATTTCATGATCACCCATGCCAGGGGGCTTGTATGCGTCCCTATGACCGGAAAACGACTCTCTGAACTTGAGATCGGGCAAATGACCGAACATAATTCCGAATCAATGAGGACCGCCTTTACCGTTTCAGTTGACGCGGACAAAAGGTTCGGCGTGACCACTGGCATATCTCCTTCTGACAGGGCTGCCACCGTAAAGGTGTTGATATCGTCTTCTTCCAAGCCGCCGGACCTTTCAAAGCCCGGGCATGTATTCCCTATAAAGGCGCGCGAGGGAGGCGTCTTGAGAAGGGCCGGACATACGGAAGCCGCGGTCGATCTTGCCAGGATGGCGGGATTGTACGAGGCCGGCGTGATCTGCGAGATAATAGGGGACGACGGCAAAATGCTCAGACGCGATGAACTCTTTGATTTCGCCTTGCGCCACGGGCTCAAGATGATCACTATCGAAGACCTTATCACTTTTAGAGTGCGCAATGAGAAGCTTGTCAAAAGGACAAGTACTGTCCGCATGCCTTCCGATTACGGTGATTTTGTGTCGCATGCCTACGAAGATATTCTAACCGGAGAATTGCATATTGCTCTGGTTAAGGGAAATGTGAGCGGAAAGAGCAGCGTTCTTGTCAGAGTGCATTCGGAGTGTTTTACCGGTGATGTCCTGCGGAGCCGGCGCTGTGACTGCGGCGAACAGCTGGAAAGGTCGCTCAGGATGATAGAAGGCGAAGGTTCCGGAGTCCTGCTTTACATGCGGCAGGAGGGCAGGGGGATAGGCCTCAAGCATAAGCTGAAGGCTTATGAGCTTCAGGACGGCGGGCTCGACACTGTTGAAGCCAATGAGCAGCTTGGTTTCGCGGCTGATCTTAGAGATTACGGTATAGGGGCACAGATATTGAGGGATCTGGGGCTTTCCACAATAAGGCTTCTCACCAATAATCCGAGAAAGATAGTCGGAATAGAAGGATATGGATTGAAGGTGGTCGAAAGACTGCCGGTAGAGATAACGCCCAACGAACATAATGAGCGGTACTTGAGGACAAAGTCCGAGAAACTCGGGCATATTTTGTCGTATAATGGTGTAAAGGAGGGTTTATTATGAAAATAAAGGAAGGCAATTTTGACGCGAAGGGACTTTCTTTTTCGATCGTGATCAGCCGTTTCAACGAAGTAGTATCAAAGGGTCTTCTCGACGGAGCCCTCGACTGTCTTAAAAGGCACGGGGTTTCGGATGACAGGATAGAGATAGTGTGGGTCCCCGGAGCTTTTGAAATGCCTTTGTTCGCCCTAAAAGCCGCGCAGAAAAAGCCGGATGCCGTGATATGTCTAGGAGCGGTCATCAGAGGCGGAACCCCGCATTTTGATTATGTCGCCTCCGAAGCGTCCAAAGGCATCGCGAAGGCGTCCCTCGAAACATCGGTGCCGGTCATATTCGGTGTGCTTACTACGGACAATTTTGAACAGGCCCTGGAAAGAGCGGGGGCAAAGCCCGGCAACAAAGGATGGGCGGCAGCCCTGTCCGCTATAGAATCCGCCAACCTGTCGAAACAATTTTAGGTCTTGAACGGCCTTTAGAACAGGAGATCTTTGAAAGTGGCCAGAGTTTTCTTTGATAACGTGACCAAAAGGTTCGGTGATGTGGTGGCCGTGAAGAACATGACGCTTGAGGTCCGCGACAGGGAATTCCTGGTGCTGGTGGGGCCTTCCGGATGCGGCAAGACCACGGCCCTGAGAATGGCCGCTGGGTTGGAAGAGGTTTCCGACGGCAAGCTTTATATCGGCGACAAGCTTGTCAATGACGTCGCGCCCAAGGACAGGGATATCGCCATGATCTTTCAGAGCTACGCTCTCTATCCTCACATGAGCGTTTATGACAACATGGCTTTCGGGCTCAAACTTAGAAAAGTACCCAAAGCGGAGATCGACAGACGCGTCAAAGAGGCGGCTTCCATACTTAACCTTGAAGCGATGCTGGACAGGCTGCCGAAACAGCTTTCCGGAGGCCAGAGACAGAGGGTCGCGGTAGGCAGGGCCATTGTCAGGGAGCCCGCGGTGTTTTTGATGGACGAGCCGCTCAGCAACCTGGACGCGAAGCTCAGGGTGCAGATGAGGGCCTCTTTGCAGGAACTTTATCAAAAGCTCAAGGCGACAATAATCTATGTTACCCATGATCAGGTCGAGGCCATGACGCTTGGCACCAGGATCGCGGTAATACTCAACGGACAGCTCCAGCAGGTGGACAAGCCTCTTTCCGTATACGGCAGGCCCAGGAACAAGTTCGTGGCCGGCTTCATCGGGAGCCCCTCAATGAATTTTATATCCGGCAAGCTCGACAAAGCAGGTGAACATATATTCTTCGACTCTGATGATTTTAAGATCGTTATCCCAAAAGAGCTCGAGCCTGAGCTGAAAGGCCACGTCGGGCATGAAGTGGTGTTCGGCATAAGACCGGAGGATATACTCAGCCACGAACTCAAAGACAGCAGATATCAGTGCCAGCTTGAGACAAGAGTTGATTTCAGAGAGCTTATGGGAGCTGAAACATACCTTTACTTGATAATAGGCAAAACGCCTATTGCGGTCAGGGTCGATGCTATGTGCGACGCCAAGCCAGGGAGTTCATACTGTGTTTATTTCAATCTCAAAAAGATGCATATGTTCGATGCGGACACGCAAAAAGCCATCATCTGATGCGTAAAGAGCCTCTGATCTTTGAAAAAAGCTCCGAAGGCAGGGGCTCGTTCATCCCGGGCGCGTCTGCTGCCTGGGGCCATGTTTGCTCCGGTATACCCGAAGAATATCTCAAAGACCGGCCGCTGGGGCTGCCTCAGCTGAGCGAAGTCGATTTTATCAGGCATTACACGAACCTTTCCAGACTGAACTTCGGGGTGGACAACGGATTTTATCCTTTGGGGTCATGCACCATGAAGTATAACCCCAAGGTCAATGAGGACATAGCTTCGTTTGAAGGCTTCACGGGGGCGCATCCGCTTGATGACGAGGCCAATGTTCAGGGGACCCTTCAGATCCTTTACGATTTTGAAGCCTGCCTTTGTGACATATTCGGTTTTAGCGCGTTCACTCTTCAGCCTGCCGCAGGGGCCCACGGGGAGCTGACAGCCATATTGATGGCCAAGAAGTATTTCTCTGATATCGGACAGGCTTCAAGGGACAAAATAATAGTTCCCGACTCGTCGCACGGCACAAATCCCGCCAGCGCTTCAATAGCCGGTTTTAAGGTGGTCAGCGTGCCCTCCGTGAAGTCCGGAGAGGTCGATATAGAAAAACTCAGGTCCGTGGCGGGCGAGGATACCGCCATGATGATGCTCACCAATCCCAATACTCTGGGGCTGTTCGACCGCAACATACTGGAGATATCGGACATACTAAAAAAGAACGGCGCGCTGTTTTATATGGACGGAGCCAACGCCAACGCTCTGATCGGCCGGGTGAGGCCCGCGGACCTGGGATTTGATATCGCGCACCTCAATCTTCACAAGACCTTTTCCACTCCTCACGGAGGGGGAGGTCCGGGGTCAGGCCCTGTGGGCGTGTCTGGGCGGCTCAGGGATTATCTGCCGGTGCCCCGTGTCGTGAAAAAGGCGGGCGTATTTATCTTGGACCATTCGGGAGATAAGACCATCGGAAGGGTCTCGTCATTCTACGGTAATATAGGCGTGATCATCAAGGCCTATGCCTATCTTCGCAGCATCGGCAGAGAAGGCATTGCCGATGTTTCCGGCAATGCAGTGCTTAACGCGAATTATCTCATGAACAGGCTGAAAGACCATTATTACATACCCTACGACCGGACCTGTCAGCACGAATTTGTCATCTCGGCAAAGTGGCAGAAAGAAAAGTACGGCGTCCGCGCCCTTGATATCGCCAAAAGGCTGATAGACTACGGTTTTCATCCGCCTACGGTTTATTTCCCCCTAATAGTTGAAGAAGCTCTGATGATAGAGCCCACCGAAACGGAAAGCAGGGAAACGCTGGATTCTTTTGCTGATGCAATGATATCCATAGCCGGAGAGTGCGAGACCGATCCGGATATCGTAAAGAACGCGCCTCATACAACCGTTGTCGGCCGCCTGGATGAGGTAAAAGCCGTTAAAGACCTCAACCTCTGCTACAAAGGCTGAGATGTTCGTATGCCGCACCGGTGGGGCAGCCGCCAATATGCAGGCCGACATGGAGATGTTCGCTTCCGCATCAGGGGCCGCGTTCCGTGTCTACTGTTTTGACCGCGATTGCATCACCGCAGGATATTCACAGATATTGCCGGATGAGATCTGTCTTGATAAGGCCTGTGACTTCAACGTTGAGATCGCCAGACGTCCAACAGGCGGAGGATTGGTGCTGCACAGCAGCAGGGACGTGATCTTTTCGTGCGTTCTTCCGGCGGCTCTTTTTGCCGGAGGGGCCAAAAGCGCGTACGGTTTTGTTTCCGGCATAGTCCTTTCGGCAGTGCGGCTCTGCGGCATAAAGGCCGCTGCGGCGGGGAGCGACGGACATAAGACCGCTGCTTCCGCGCGGGGATTGTGTTTTTCCGGGTCCCGAGATTTTGAGATAGTGTTCGGCGGGCGCAAGCTGGTAGGGCTAGCGCAGAAAAGGACCAGGGATAAAATACTCCAGCAGGGGGCGATCTGTGTCTCACGCCCGGGGAAAGACCTATTCGGGCTGCTGAAAAACCCCGATCCCGGATACGGCCCGGCTTTTCTGGAAGAGATATCGGCCGAGGCGGATATTTCGGAAAAGCTCGTCGCGTTGCTAAAAGGCGAGCTATCCTCGTCGTTTGAAAATCTTTCCTCTTCTGTGGTATAAAGGTTCTTATGAGAGAGGCCCTTTTTTACGAAAGATCCGATAAAGAAAAAGTCCGGTGCCTGTTATGCCCTCACAACTGTCTTATAGCGCCTGACAGGTCCGGTTTTTGCGGGGTCAGGAAAAACGTCGGAGGAAAGCTGGAGTCCCTGGTATACGGCAAAGTCTCTTCGGCGGCCGTTGATCCTATAGAGAAAAAACCCCTTTTTCATTTCAAACCCTCCACGCTGGTCTTTTCTCTGGGCACCCTTGGATGCAATATGCACTGCGGACATTGCCAGAACTGGCAGATTTCCCATGTCGTGCTGGCAGAAAGCCCCAAGGAGAGCAAACTGTTTGAGATCGATGTGGAAAAACCGACCGAATATGTATCTCCCGAAAAGGCCGTTCAGCTTGCCATACAGCACGATTGTCAGGGGATAGCGTGGACGTATAATGAACCTACCGTATGGTTCGAATACAGCCTTGATACGGCAAAGGCCGCCAAAGCCAGCGGACTTTACACCGTTTATGTCACCAACGGTTACATCAATCCTGAGCCTCTTGATGCGATAGGGCCTTATCTCGACGCTTACCGCGTGGACGTGAAGGCTTTTACCAAAGATGCTTATAAGAAGCTGTCAAAGGTCCCTGATTTCAGGCCTGTCCTGGACTCTGCTGTCAGGGCCAGGAAAAAGTGGAATATGCATGTTGAGATCGTCACCAACATAGTTCCTACCGTGAACGACGACGATGCCCAGCTCAAGGGGATCGCTTCCTGGATAGCCAAAGATCTGGGAGATGATGTCCCGTGGCATGTTACGCGTTTTACCCCCTGCCTGGAATATAAGCATCTTGAGCACACGCCGGAATCAACCCTTGAAAGGGCTTATGATATCGGCAAAAATGCCGGGCTTAAGTATGTTTATCTTGGCAATGTTCCTATGCACGGCAATGAGAACAGCTATTGCCCGAAATGCGGAGCCCTGATAATAGAGAGACAGGGGTTTGATGTCGTCGGCAATAATATCGAGAACGGCAAATGTTCCTATTGTTCGTTAGAGCTGTCCGGCTGGGTCTTTTGATCCGATAGCGGCCCTGTCTTTCTTCTGTATATTCTGTCCATCATGTTCTTTGCTTCCGTCATTTTTTCGTCCACTCTGGATGTTATACGCGCATAGTTATCCTTGATAGCCCGGTCCAGGGCCCTGTTGGCATACAGCGATATTATCAGCGATACAGCCGTGGCCGCGACCCCGAGATACATGAGCCAGACTATGTCTTTCAGCCCTCCGAAGACAGCTGTCGCCAGCCCGATGAGCGCGAGGGACAGACTTGCTCCGAACAATATCAGCAGGGTCTTTGTACGGTGCTTTTTCATGGAGTAAATTATATCAGCAGTCCGGCCGGTTTGCAAACCGTGATATAATCAATCAAAATCAGTTAACGGAGGGCTGACAGGATGACACAGGCATATATACTTATAGAAACAGTGCCGGGAAAAGCCATAGACCTTGTCAATGCGATCTCTCCGCTCAAGATGGTCAAACAGGCGCATCTTGTAACAGGGCCTTACGATGTTGTGGCCTTCATAGAGGCCGAAGACCTCAAGTCTCTCGGAGATATCCTGGTCAGGGACATACAGGCCACCGGTTTTGTTTCAAGGACGCTCACCTGCATTACGGTCGACCAGTAGCGCATTTTAGGAAACCGCTTTATATTTCACGATATATATAGTAGAGGGGGGTAGGCGATGCTGGCCTGGATATCCTCTATTATATTCAACAAGAAGCTTGATTGCGAGAAAGTGCTTTGCGTCAACAGCAGGGGCATCCATTTATTGGAAGGCTCCTGCGGATGCGAAAAGGTCCTTCACCTAAGGAACAAACTTCTGGGCAATCACAGGATCAGATATATCCGCAGAAAGATCTTCGGTTCAAAACGCCATGTGGTAAGGCAGATACTGCGTACAGGCAGTGCCGAAGGGGAGTTCACTCTTTCCACTCTCAGATGACGTTCACAGCTCGTTTATCAGTTTATTTATCGAGTTGACGTATGCTTTGGCGCTTGCAACTATGATATCCATGTCGGAGCCGTGTCCGCTGTATACGTTGTTCTTGCCTTTTATCCTGACCGTTACTTCTCCGAGAGCGTCGGTGCCGCCGGTGATAGCCTGTATTGTAAAGTCGACCAGTTCTATTTTTTTCTTGACTATTTTGTCTATTGTCCGGTAGACCGCGTCTATCGGGCCCGATCCCTCGGAACTGCCTTTTTTCTGCCTGCCGTTGTGCAACAGCGTTACGGTGGCTTTGGGCTTTGAAGAAGTGCCGGAAATTATCTTCAGCGACGAAAGGCTGTATGTCTCGGGGGTCACGCAGATCTCGTCGCTTATAAGGGACTCGATATCTTTGTCGGACACTTCTTTTTTCTTGTCCGCCAGTGACTTGAACGCCTTGAACGCTTTTTCGATCTCTTCGTCCTTCAGCTCAAAACCGAGCTCGGCTATTTTTTTAGCGAACGCGTTCCTTCCAGAATGCTTGCCTAGCACCAGCTTGCTTTCGGTGATGCCGATATCCCAGGGGTTCATTATTTCGTAAGTCTCCCTGGCTCGCATGACCCCGGCCTGGTGTATGCCGGCCTCATGGGCAAAAGCGTTGGCGCCGACTATAGCTTTGTTAGCCTGGACGATCATGCCAGTAAGATTGCTGACAAGGCGGCTGGTGCGGTATATTTCTTTGGTATTTACGCTCGTCTCGCATCCAAAGTGGTCCCTCCGGGTCTTGACCGCCATCACTATCTCCTCAAGAGACGCATTCCCGGCGCGTTCCCCTAGACCGTTCATAGAGCATTCTACCTGCTCGGCGCCATTAAGTACGGCTAGAAGCGAGTTGGCCACTCCCAGGCCCAGATCATTGTGGCAGTGAACGCTTATCCTGGCTTTGGAAATGTTTGGGACATTTTCCTTTATTCTCTTTATGAGACCGCCGAACTCGTCGGGGATAGTGTATCCCACTGTGTCCGGTATGTTGACCGTGGACGCTCCAGCGTCTATGACCGCTTCGATTATCCTGTAGAGGAATTCGGGTTCACTGCGGCCGGCGTCCTCGCAGGAGAATTCAACGTCCGGACAGAGAGATACCGCGTATTTGACCATATCCACGGAGGTGCGCAGCACTTCGTCCGGGGTCATCCGGAGCTTTTTTTCCATATGTATGGGGCTGGTGCCGATGAACGTGTGTATCCTACGTCTCTTGGCGGACTTGAGCGCCTCGTGCGCGGCTTGAATATCCTCTTTTTTGGCCCTTGCCAGGGAACATATGATGGGCCCTTCCACGTTCTCGGCTATCCTTTTTACAGCTTCAAAATCACCCGGGGACGCTATGGCAAAGCCCGCTTCTATGATGTCCACGTTCAGTTTGGCGAGCTGTTTGGCTATTTCCAGTTTTTCATCCGCGTTAAGGCTGCATCCGGGAGCCTGTTCCCCGTCCCTTAGAGTGGTGTCGAAGATGTAAAGTTTTTTTGCCTGCATGATGGATCACCTCCGCGGATTTAAGATAAATTATATCACGGAACCGTAAGGCGGGCTATTCTCCGGATATCGACAGTTTGTCTATGAGAAGGGAAGGGGAGCCGCAGTGTCCGGTCTCTGGAAAGAACTCCAGGTCAGCTCCGGCGGCCCTTATTGACATGAACATCTCCGCCAGGTTTCCCGCTATGGTTATTCCTCTTACCGGATAAGTCTTTTTTCCGTTTTCTATCATGATCCCCGCCGCTCCCAGTGAAAAATCGCCTGATACCGGATTTAGGGAGTGCAGTGCCATTACCCTTGTTATATAGATGCCTTTTTCCAGAGAGCCTGTCATCTTATCAGCGCTCAGCTCGCCTTGCCCTATATAAAAGTTGGATGTGCCGATCAAAGGAGGGGTTTTGAAAGAAGGTCTTACGGCATTCCCCGAGGGAGCCTTATCAAACCTTGCCGCTGAATCCAGGTCGTGAAGAAATCCAGCGAGCACTCCGCCTTTTATGATCTCGTTCTTCTTTGAGGGTGTCCCTTCATCGTCAAAAGGCCGGCTTGCCAGCCCTTTCGCCAAGAGAGCGTCATCGGTCACGGACAAAATGCCGCTGCCGCATCTTTGTCCTGTTTTTCCGGCAAAGAGCGATTTGCCTTTTCTTGCATTTTCGGCGGAGAACATGGGCGCCGCTGCCGCCAGAAAAAGAGCTCCCGTCAACGGGCTTAGTATCACTGGAAGCGCCTGAGACCTTATCAGCCTTCCTCCCAAAAGCTCCACCGCGTTGGCTGCGGCTTTTTTCCCTATTTCCTCGGGATCAAGCCTTTTTAGCTCGGCGCTTTGCCTGAGGCAGTAGCCTTCTTCGCTCTGTTCGGATTGCCGGCTTATGGCCTGCATGGAGCCGGAACATGCGGTTTTTTTGTAGCCGTATGAAAAACCCCGGGAGGTGGTTATGTGAACCTCGATCTCTTCGTCGCTGTAACTTGCCGCTTCGGTGTTAATTATCCTCTTGTCAAAAGCGTAAGCCGCTGATTCGATCCGTTTCGCGATATCGATCTTCTCGCTGTCCGGCGTCTTTGCGATCGAGCCGTCAAACGGCATGACGGGAAAGTCCGTATCTGCCGCCTCCGCGAACCCTGAAAGCGCCGTGACCGGCGAGAAGCGCAGATTTTCTGAGGCAGACCTTATCAGCGTGTCCGGGTCCGAGCCGTTTTGATAGGAGAACCCTGTTCTGTTGCCGTCCTTCAGCCTGAGAGCCACCCCCATGGAGGTCCCTTTGTTGACGGATTCCACATTTTGGGAGCGCACTTCCACGGAGAAGGTCTTTGATCTGACGGCGTATACTTCGGCTTCGAAAGGGGCCATGCCGGCTATTTTTTCGCAGAGGTCCTTAAGTTCCATGTCAGTTCTATACTGTTTGAAGGGATGTTATAGCGGCAACATTTACGATATCGTCCACGCTGCAGCCCCTCGAAAGATCGTTTATTGGTTTTGCGCAGCCCTGAAAGATCGGTCCGACGGCTACGGCCCCTCCGAGCCTTTCGGCCATTTTGTAGCCGATGTTGCCGGCGTCCAGGTTGGGGAATACCAGAATGTTGGCCCGCCCGGCCACCTTGCTCTCCGGTGCTTTTTTTCTTCCGATTGCCGGGATCAGCGCGGCATCCAGCTGCAGTTCCCCGTCCACCATCAGCTCAGGCTCGGCCTCGCGGGCCATTTCGGCCGCCCTGGCGGCTTTTTCCGCCGAAGGGGCCCGGCCGCTGCCTTTTGTCGAAAAAGACAGCATCGCGACTTTGGGGCTCTTTCCCGTAAGCTGCCTGAAAGAGGCGGCGGTAGAAAGAGCTATATCCTTTAGCTGAGAGGCGTCCGGGTCCGGAACTACGGCGCAATCCGCGAAGAATAGCACTCCGTTCGAGCCGAATTTTTTGTCAGGGAGCAGCATTACAAAAAAGCTCGAAAGTATGGAGACTCCTTCTTTGAGTCCGCAGGAATAGATCGCGGCTTTGATCGTGTGTCCGGTGGAGTGAGAGGCGCCTGAGACCAGGCCGTCGGCGTCCCCTTCAGCCACCATCATGGCGCCGAAATAAGGGAAATCCTTTTCCAGGAACGACTTTGCCTCGTTGAAAGATATGTCCCTGTGGTGCTCTTTCATTTTTTTCATGTAGATCTCAACATAGCGTCCCATCTTCGGACAGTCCGCGGGATCTATCACCGCGGCCCTGGATATGTCGGCTTCCGCGGCTTTTGCCTCTTTTTCTATGGTCTCTCTGTTCCCTATAAGGGATATTTTAGCCAGTTTGCTTTGTGTTATGAGATCGGCCGCCTTGAGTATCCTGTGGTCATCGGTTTCCGGGAGTACTATGGTCCTGTCCAGCTTTTTTGATTTGTTCCAGATGTCGGAGAGCAGATCCATGATAAATCCAATATAGCAAATGCCGGAGGATTATTCAAATATTGAGAGTGAAGGATGAAGAATGATGAGGGAGTGAAAAGATCATTGGGCCATTCTTCTGACTTCGTCTATTGTTTTTACCCCTTTTTTTGCCAGCATTTCCACCAGCTTGTTCCATACGTGAAAAGTGGTCTCGACATCGCCCATGGCCCGGTGGCGGTCATGTACGGGTACGCCGAGATGTTCGGCGACCGTGTGCAGCTTGTGGTTCTTAAGCTGCGGCAGTAGAATGCGTGACAACTTGAGAGTGCATACTGTTTTATTGTCCATCTTTCTTTTTAAGTGTTTTTCGGCGTGGTGCTGTATGAAAGGGATATCGAACTCGGTATTATGTGCCACAAGCACTTTTCCCGATATGAAATCCAGGAACCCGGAAAGGGCTTTTTTTATGTCGGGTTTGCCTCGCAGCATTTCGCCGGTGATCCCGGTGATGGCTACTATGTTTTCCGGGATATCGCAGCCCGGATCTATGAGAGTAGTATAAACATCCGTTTCCTTCGGTCCGTCGGTCTTAAGCGCCCCGATCTCTATTATCCTGCTTTTTTCAGGCTCCAGCCCGGTGGTCTCTATATCGACTATCACATATTGCGTGTTGTCGATATCCTCGGAACTCCTGTGGCGCAGGAAAAAAGGATGCTCTAGAAGGCTGGTCATAAACAGATGATCTTATGCTTTCTAATCCCGAGGCCGATACGTTCGGCGTGCTCGAGCTGTATATTATAGTCCACTTCGGGCCAGGTCTTTTTTATTATATCAGTTCCGGCTTCTTTGTTCGCCAGGTCCAGGCAGGCCTGATCCACGGCTACGGGGTCGGTGCCGGCAAGTACTCCTATGTCGCCTGTTATTGGCGGCCCGTTAAAACTGTAGCAGTCGCAGTTGGGAGATATGTCTATCGCAAAGCTGAAATACGCGGCTCTTTTTCCGCTGACCGCTCCCAGCGCGTATTCGGCCATTTTCTCCTGGACGGAATCGGGAGAGCCGCTCCAGTTTATTTCAATGGCGTCGCTTTGGCATGTGACGACACATTCCGCGCAGCCTATGCATATATCGCTGTTTATAACGGCTTTTCTGTTTTCCATTCTGATAGCATTGACCGGACACCACTTAACGCATGATCCGCAGCTTATACAGGCATCTTCTTTTACAACAGGCTTTACATCCGCGTGCATCTGCTGTTTCCCGGAACGGGACCCGAGGCCCATGCCCAGATTTTTTATCGCGCCGCCGAACCCGGTCAGCTCATGACCTTTAAAGTGGGTCATTACCAGCATTGAGTCGGCCTGGGCCGCCGCGGAGCCGATGTTCACTTCTTTGAAATGTCCGCCGTTGACGGGTACTTTTTCAAAATCTTTTCCGTTAAGCCCGTCCGCTATTACTACCGGCAGGAAATCATAACCGTGGGAATGGGCCGTTTCTATGTGGTCCACGGAGTTTGCCCTTTTTCCCTTATAGAGCGTATTGGCATCCGTAAGGAAAGGTTTTGTGCCGAGATCCTTTAATTTTTGGGCCAGCGGACGGACATTCTCCGGTTTCAGATAGGCCTTATTCCCCGGCTCCCCAAAGTGTACTTTTATCGCGACAAGCTCATCTTTTTTGAACAGGTCTTCAAATCCGGCAGTTTCGAACATTCTTATCAGGTTTTCAGGCGAGATATCCTTCGCCTTAAGGAGATACACATTTGACGCCCGGTTTTGAATTTTTAACTCCGGAATTGTTTGGGCTCTAGAGTTTAGGATTTCGGGTTTTTTCTGTCCCATCAGTACGCCTCCGGTCTGCGGTCCTTATATACCGGTATGGCTTCTCTGGCTTGGGCGATTTTTTTAAGGTCTATGGCCGCCGTAACTACTTCCTCTTTATCAGATGAACCTTTTTCAAGTATCTCTCCCCAGGGGCTTATTATCTGTGAATTGCCGCCGTATTCATGTTTTTTGTCGTGTCCCACGCGGTTGCAGCCGCACGCAAAGACCGCATTCTCTATGGCGCGCGCCTGAAGCAGCACGTTCCAGTGAACTTCTCTTACAGTAGGGAATTGCGCCGGCAGGAACAATATATCCATGTCCTCGAGAGAAAGCTTTCTTGCCAGTTCCGGGAACCTGATGTCGTAACATATGGAGACCCCGATCTTTGCGTGCTCGGTCCTTATGGGTGACGGAGCTTTTCCCGAAGCAAAATGTTTGTCTTCGCCGAAAGGGCTGAACGCGTGGACTTTGCTGTATTTTCCGGCTATCTTGCCGTCGGGAGAGACCACAAAACATGTGTTATAGATCTTTCCGTCCGTGTTCTCCGGTATTGATCCTCCGACTATATAAGCTCGGCTTTCTTTGGCATGGGCTGTCATGAAGGACATTATTTCATCGGAATAGTTCTTCGTTATGCTGGAGAGATTTTCATACGCGAAACCGGTAGCCCACATCTCTGGCAGTACAATATAGTCCGATCCGCGTTTTGCGGCTTTTTCGATCAGTTTGGCCGCCTTGTACAGATTATCTTCTACATGTGCGGTCTTTATGTCCATCTGGATGAGTGAGACGGTGGTTTTTTTCATGCCCTCACCCCCAACCCCTCTCCCTGAGGGAGAGGGGGGCGGGATTCTAATTCCTTGACTTTTTTAACGCAGTCGAGGGCGTTCTTAACCTCTATCATGTCCT
>CAZRTO010000010.1:0-28693 GCA_964603025.1 uncultured bacterium
GGCGTGTTCGCCGTGGCAGAGGGCATAGCTGACCGCCTGCCCACGGAAGTAGCTTCCATGGACAGCGAAGGCAGACCGGAATCGTTCCGTGTGCTCGGTCTGGGTAAAGAAGTAGAGATCAAGGTAGATGCCCATCATAACCCGCGGCTTTCTGACGTACAGATATCCGACCATCTGATCCGGCTGGTAAATTCCGAAGCCAAAAAAGCCGGGATCAAAATAAAAGCTGTGGCTCAGAAATTCGGATACCAGTACAGATGCGTTGACCCGACAACATATGACAAGAATCTGGGCCTGGCGGAAGGCTTTGCCGCGATGGAAGCCCTGGACAGCGGGAGATCTGGGCTTATGGTATCATCGAAAGGCAATGCGAATCTGACATACGTGGATTATAGGGACCTTCCGTACGACGAAACAGGACATCTTGTCCCGAGACCGTACAATCTATCCGGCCTGGCATACGAACAGGGGGTCTCTTCCCAGCAGAGAAAGTCTTACGAAAACGCAGTATAACGCCTGTTGTAGGCCTTTTCGGCGTTTGTTATACTTAGGGGCAGCATGAAGAAATTCACAGCTGCCCTTTTTGTTTTTTTAGCGCTTTGTTCCGTCTCCCACGCGAAGATAGAGCCGCAATTGAAATCTAAACTCAGCGAACTTTCTGTTTCCGAAGAAATATCCGTAATAGTCTTTATGAAAGAAAAACCGGCAATATCAGCTCTTTCCGGAACGCGCGGCGACAAGATCTCCACGCTGAACAGGTTTTCTGAAAGATCCCAGCGCGGAATAAGCGAAGCCCTTACAAGAAAGAAACAACGCAACAAAAAGATATCGTTCAACCGGTTCTGGACATTCAACGGTCTTGGCCTGACCGCTCCCAAAGATGTGATCGAGGAGATCGCCTCCCGCGACGATGTGGAAAAGGTTGCGCTTAACAGGACCTTTTCCCTGCCTCCACGCCCTCAGGAGACCGTCACGATAAAACCCTCAGCAAAGATCCTTTCCTTTAGCGTCGAAGACAATATTGCGCTTATCAAGGCCGACAAAGTCTGGGAAGAGGGGTATTCCGGATCCGGCATAAAAGTCGGGGTCGCCGATACCGGGGTCCTCTCCACGCATGCCGACCTTACCGGAAAGGTGCTTCTTGAGGCGACATTTGATGTTGACACGGGCGCCAAGACCGCCGACTCGGCACCGGACAACGACGGACACGGGACACATGTGGCCGGTATTGTCGCGGGAGGCAATGCTTCCGGCAAATACATCGGCACCGCTCCAGGATCACAATTGCTTGTCGCAAAGGTCTTCAACAACGATGTGCCAGACCCGACCGCCAGTTATGCGTCCGTATCAAGCGGTGTTGAATGGCTCATTGCCAACGGGGCCGATATCGTCAATCTTTCTCTTGGTGACAGCTCCGAAACTTCCTACGTTTTTTTCAGGGGTCTTGTAGATATATGGGATTCGGACCTCAATACACTGATCGTAGGGGCCATAGGCAATGAAGGGCCCGGCTCAGGGACTACTAACAGCCCGGGAAATGTGCCAAAGGCCCTGGGCGTCGGCGCTGTCGACAACTCCGACGACATTGCTTCTTTCAGCTCCAGAGGCCCCGTGTCATGGTCATCGGTATCTTATGTACAGCCGGATATTTCCGCCCCGGGAGTATCGATACGATCCTCCTATAAAACCGGGGGATACGCCGCCGGATCAGGCACCTCAATGGCTTGCCCTCATGCCGCAGGAGTAGCGGCGCTGATGCTGCAGGCGAACCCGTCGCTTGAGACAGCTTCGATCAGGTCGATACTGAAAAATACGGCTTACAGAAAAGACGGCATATCTTATGAAAACAATGATTACGGCTGGGGCAGGATAGATGCCCTAAACGCCGTGACAGCCGCGATAGCCGGAGATACTATTCCCCCGACAATAGAAGCCCCAAGCTACATAGGCAACACTTTCAGGGAAGACATAACTATTTTGTCTAGAATAACCGACAACTATACCGACCAACCTCAAGCCCGGCTGTTTTATCGCAACGATACCCGGGTAATGAGATCTCTCCCAATGACCAGGGAAGCCGGCTCGTCGCTTTACCGGGGAACAATAAAAGGGACTGATGTTATCAGCAATATCAATTACTACATACAGGCCGTGGACGGCGCTGGCAATTCATCAAGGTCCCCTTCCGGAGCCCCGGACGACACTCACACAATAAGTGTCGACCAGACCGCTGGCATGACTCTTTCCGGTCTTCAGACCTGTCCAAACCCGTTCGCCGCTGGGAAGGAGAGCGCGACATTTTTCTTTGAGCTCTCAAAGGCCGGCCAGGTCACGGTAAGGATTCTGAACACGCTGGGACAGACGGTAAAATTATTTTCCATTACAGGTAATTTCGGCACCAATTCATTTTCCTGGGACGGCAGGCTGGAAGACGGAAGCCTCGCAGCCAACGGAGTGTATCTCTATCAGATAACTGCAAAAGACGTTGGCGGATCCATGGCCTCCGCGAGGGGAAAAATGATCGTGCTGAAGTGAGGATGACGAATGACGGATGACAAGAGCGAATTATAGTGCCTTTTCTTCATGCGTCAGACTTCATCCGTCATCCTTTTTTATTTCCTAGAAATTCAGAGTCCCCTCAAATGTCATAGCGCTGGCCTGGAAACTGTTGGCCGTATTCACATTATCCGAATAAACCATCGCCTTGTAATTGGCGCTCAGCACCACGCTTGATAAGACCGGGCTTGACTGAGGTATCGTAGAGCTGAAGGATATCTCATTGGTTATCCGGAGGATGTCCAGCGCCGTCACCGCCCCGGCCTGCACTTCTCCCAGATTCCTCTCCTGTGCCCAGTTATATGCAAGGGTCCCCCAGTTCAAGACCCTCAGTGAAGCGGCCGCATCCAGGTTCTCCTTGGGTGTTTCGGACTGCTTGAGAATATCCTTTGTGATCTTTTTTGCGTAATTCCCCGAAACGTTCATTATCGGGATCGGAGAAAAAGAAATCCCTGTCCGCGTGGTTATGTTCTGGGTCTCGGTATGTATATTGCCCAGCTGGTTCCGGTTAGTGTAATCCTCCAGTATGAGATCCGAAGTGAGGGTCATCATATTCAGCGGCCGCAGCGTTATACCGGCGGTATAACTTTTGGACTGGCTGGCCTGGTTGGTGGTCGTCTCCACAGTTCCGGACACGGCCGTCGTATCCCTGTTCTGGTTGCTCAACGTCGTGCCAAGCCGCAGGAACGAGAATGGAGTGAAGTTGGCGGAAACTATATTGTTAATGCCGTTGTTCCTGGCTCCGCTCTCCTGAAAGGAACGGTCGTCTGAATTGGTATAGTTGAGTGACAGGATAGATATCGGCGTGTACCGTATCGCATACTGGTTCCTTTCGGTGGAAGGGTTGGGTTTGCCCTCCTGCACGCTCAGCGTCTCACTCCTGCTTTTGTCCAGAGAGGTGGATATGTTGGAGACCGGGTCCAGCACCACGTTTATTGACTGGTTCTTTGTGTTGTTGGACGTATTGTTGATGAGGTCCTTTTGGTCGTGCGTGATTATTTTCCCTCTTGCCGAAAAATTCCTGATGGTCCCGAACTTAAGGTCCCAGAAAGCGTCATAAGTATAGTCCTTTGATATTGAATGGGCCGATATGCCCTCGGGAGAAGATGAAAGAGGCTCGCTGACCTGGTAGTCCAGCCCGAGCGTCACCCTGTCGGTCAGGTTCAATGTATTGCCCGTCCTGAAATAATTGACCTGCGTGCCGGTGTTATTGAGATAATTGCTGGTCTCGTTCTTGGCAAAATTGTTGCGGTTGACGAACCGCGCCCCAAAGATATCAAGCGGACGGGGATTTACCGATCCAGAAAACACGTTGGATACCGTATCCACCGAATGAGAGGTCGCCCCTGGCACGATATCATCAACGGACTTGTAGTTCCTGAAAGCGAGCGCGGTATCCGCCATATCAAAGGCGTTCAGATTAAGGGCCGCGTTCCGGTCGGCGCTCCACGTATAGAACCCTTTGTTTGCACCGATCTGGTTCTTTGTCTCCAAAAGGCTTCCCGTAAAGCTATAAAAGCTCTGCGGAGAATATGCTATGTTGAGCCCCTTCTGCTGGCTGCCCGAACCTATATTGGTTGATTCAAAAGGCGAGAAATCTGGCTCGATCTCCTTGAAAACCCCGCTCACCGCAAGGGCGTCGGCCGGCTTTACCGAGGCGCCCACTCTGAAAGCCTTGCCTGTCCTTATCTCGGTTGAAGTCGATATCCCGCTCGTAGATTGATAGTTATACTGTATGGTCACCCTATCCGACGGTGCCAGGGTAAGATAGTAAAAAGTTATCTGACCGGTGGAATAGTTCATGAAGTAGTCTATGTCCTTGTTCTGCTGGAACCCGTTCACATAAACTTTTTCGCTGCCCTCTATTATGTTGGTCTTTGTGAGCTGGTAAGGGCCTCTCGTATTGTTCCCGATAAAAGTATCCTGGGTGGACTCTGTCACGGTAGGCTGGTCGGTTCTGCTCATGCCAAAAGCCGCGTCCACGGCCGCCCTGTCCGCGATCTTGGCGCTGGCGGTCAGGCCAAAGGCGTCGTGGTTCAGGTCGCTGTCCTGAAAAGATCCGCTTGAAGGCACATAATAGAACGTTATCTCGAACTTCTTCTCTATAGGGAAAGGTTCGTTAAAGGTTATATACGGGATGTAGGGATAGTTGTAGTTTATTTTGTATCTCCCGTCAACCGTGTCTTTTCTGCTGTTCTTTGTATACGTTTCTATGACTGAAGACCCTTCGGAACGCACCAGGAGCGCGGTGTCGCTCCCGGGAACGACCTGAGCCATGTTGGTTATGTAGTAAGGGCCCTGAGAGCCGTTGCCGGACCCCGAGAACTTTCCGTAGATGCTTTTTTTGTACGTGTAAAGGACCGCTACATCATCATTCGCGGCAATGGGAACATTGAATCTGAGAGTCCCGGTGGCATAGCCGTCAGTAGGGTCCGCCATATCCGTTATGTACGGCAGGTTGACCGCCTGAGCGTCGGACGTGGGAATATAAAAATCAGTGAAGTCCGCGCCGTTCACTCTTACCGTCACGCTCTGGCCCTGATCTATGGGAAAGTGTTTAAGGTTCAAAAGGTTGTTCACTATTTCGCTGCCTTTGCGGCTTTCGACAATGGTAGCTGTGGCGGATCCCGCCCCTTTTTTTGCCGATTCTTTCAGGTATGTGCCCCCGATCCTGAGCGAATTCCCGCTGGCTGACGGCATACGCGTCACCGTCTTTAAGGCATCGTAAGTGATCGATATGGATGAAGTAGGAGATACTTTCTGATTGAAAGTGATCTTCCCGGAAGCATGGTCCATGCTGTAGTCCAGGTCGGCAAAATTCTCCTTGCCGTCCACCAGGACCCGTTCGGAACCGCGGACTATTTTGTCACGTTTAAGCGTATAGGGGCCGCGCGTATCCATCCCGCCTATCTGCTCGGAATAAGGCAAAGCGTCGTAATACCGGTAGGCGACTTCCAAAGGCCGGTCCCGGGAGGGGGAAGAATCCGTGAAAAGAACAAGAGTCCCGTCCGCGTAATTAAGTGAATATTCCTCCAGTTTTTTGAGCTGCACTCCGTTGAATGTCACTGTTTCCGAAAATTCAACAAGAGGCCTGTTCTTCATCCTGAAGACCCCTGAAGCCGCCCCGACCATATCCACTTCTGCCGTGGAGGAAAGATTGGGGAACACTTCGTAAGCCTCGTAAGAAGGAACAAATACAACAGGCGACGGGTCGGGTTCGAACAAAAGCCGGCTCATCGAAGTGGAGGCCGAAACACCAAAGAACTCCCGCTTTGAGACCGTAGGAAAAAAAAGATCTATTATGTTCGTGTATTCGTAAGTGTAGGTGTAGGTGTCAGTGGGGGCCAGAATGTTCGTGAAGGTTATCTTCCCTTCGAAATAGTCTATTGTGTAGTCCACGCCCCTTCTTTGGGGTATCTCATTCACCCATATTTTTTCAGACCCTTCAAGGATCGACCCGCGCCCAAGACTGTACGGGCCTCGGGTATTGTTCCCGACCCCGGTACTTAGCTTCTGGTTATAGCTCTTTGACTTGGCTGAAGGCACTATTTTCACGGTAGTCGACGGGTCTTTGTAGTCTAGCATCACGCCGTCAAGGTACTTGTTCGCCGAGATGAATTCGTTCTCGGCAAAATTTGCCGAGAATTCACCGAAGTTAAGTTCGTAATTATCGTACTTTACCTTAACGTTGGACTTCTGCGGAGTTTCCGGCTCCTGCTCTATGTCATATGAGACGGAAAGCTTTTCGTTTATCTTGCTGTCTATCTTAAGCGAAAGACGCTCTTCCCATGGGCCGCTGGTCATTGCGCCCGATATCCATCCGAGCTGGGTCTGCGCCAGATAATAGTTTGATACAGGGGTCACGTTCATTTTCTGGAATTTCCACTTTTTGAATCCGGAAATATCGAATTGGGGATAGGTCTGGGCGAACGAAAAAGTCGAAAGAACGTTCGTCAGGACAATGACGCAGATAATGGCTTTTTTGAACATCTAGCCAATTGTAGCAAGTTTGTGAGATATTATTCAATACTGCCCGGCGGGCTCCGCGGTTTTTGGCTTAATAACGACATATTATTAGGGGCCGGCGGGATGCAAGTTTATTGCTTATAATTACGAATAGTATTTGAGTCAGGGAAAGAAGGATTTTATATGGCAGATGTGACTATTGCAAAAACAAGCGGTGTCATTGACATAAGGGGCGCATTTAACACAGCCAGCGCCAACGATGACAACGTGCACAATCAGAGACTCAACAGCGTTTATCGCAATGATGACGACGCGTTCAAGGCAGCGGTAGAAAAAGCAAACACCGGAAAAGAAAGAAGCGTCTTCTACATGGTCTGATCCCCTGGGATATCATCCTCCATCGGCGGAAGCATTATTATAAAGCTCGTTCCTTTACCGATCTGGCTCCTCAGTTTTATAGACCCGTTATGGTCCTCTATGATCCTGAGTGTTATCGGAAGCCCCATGCCCGTTCCTGCTTCTTTCGTAGTGAAGAACGGATCGAACATATTCTTCATGTTATCTTCTGATATGCCCGGCCCTGAATCCGTTATTTCCACAAAGACCATCTGAGTTTTTTTGCCAGGGTCCTTGATCTCAGCCTTTGGGCTGGGGACAAATCCGGTATTGGTGATCTTGCCCAGCTGAATGATGTGCCCCACGTCGGTCTTTACTATCAATTCCCCTCCGTCCTTCATGGCCTGTATCGCGTTCATTATTATGTTAAGAAAAGCCTGCGACAACTGGCTGGGATCAGCCTTTATCTTGGGCGTCTTTACGAATTTGGTGCTGACGCGTATATTGTTCTTTTTTATCTGGTTATCCACCAGATCGAGGACCTCGTCCAGCACTTCTTCGATATTTATAGGTTTGAATTCCGGCTTTGAGGGTCTGCCGAACTTGAGAAGGTTCTCGGCGATCTTGTTGATCTTGTCGATCTCTGGCGGGATGACGGAAGCGAATTTGTCCCTGAACTCTTTGTCCTCCCACTTCATCGGAAGAAGCTGGGTAAAAGTCCTGAGCGCGACAAGCGGGTTCTTTATCTCATGAGCCATGCCCGCCGCCATGGTGCCAAGGGCGGCAAGTTTTTCGGAGGCTATAAGATGGTCCTGACTTTCCTTGAGTTCCGCGGTCATCATATTGAACTCTCTGGCAAGATGGCCTATTTCGTCTATCGAAGTCTCGGGCACACGCCGGTTAAGGTCTCCCCGCCTCACGGCCTCGGTAACATCGATGATCGAACGTATGCGGTCTTCAATGTTCTTGGAAAAAATACCGCCTATCATTATGGCGATCAATATGCCTATGATGAAAACGGCCAGAGAAGTGGTCTCCATTCTCCGGATCTCCATATAAGCGGTCTGTGCCGGCCTGGCAACTATTATACGCCAGCCCTTGATGTCCGCCGGCCCAAAGGCACCAAGCATATGTCCGATATTCTCTGCCTCGAATTCTCCGCCGTAAACTCCTCCGGGATCGAGCCCGACAGGCCCTGCTATGCTGAAATATCTGTTCCTGAAATTATCCGGCTCAGAAGAGACTATTATCCTGCCGGAGGAGTCCGTGATGAATATGCTCCTCCCCTGCTCTTCCTCGATCTCGGCCAGGAGCACCTTGATGGAGTCTTCGAGGTCTCTTAGAAAACTCGGCTGTTTTGAATATGTCCGTATAGCCCTGTTCACAAAAAAGACTATCTGCCGGTCAGAATCGACCAGTTCTTTTGTTATGGCCCTTTTGGATATAGCTATGGTCACAAGGGCGGCCGCCTCAACAGTGATTATGATAAGGAACACGAGAATGGACACGATCTTTAAAAGTATGCTGGAGCGCACCAGATTTAGCGGGGCGCGCGCCGCATCGTCATCCGGGAGTATCACGCTGCTTAAGGCGATCCCAGAAAGGGAGAAGAACAGCATGATCCAGAGCACGAGAAGCACGCTCTCCATGCCCATGAACAAGAATATGAGCGCCGGTATAAAACTGCACGCCATGATCAACGAGGACCAGAACGCAAAAAAGTTCAATGACCTGCCCTTGTCATCACCGGACCTGAGTGCCGCAAGAAGCGCATGAACGGCAAAAAAGATCCATGAAAGGTCCCAGATGCCTATGACAGTCACATAAAACGGATCGCTCAGCGCAGCCGGATCAACGGCCCCGGCTCTGACAGCTGGCACCATGGGGTATATATAGGAGAGAACTGCAACGGCCGCGCCAAGCACCATAAGAGGATAGAATATCGCCTTCGTAGGCCAATCTTTCCTCTTGGTGTGCAAGAACCCGAAAACGAACACGGACCCGAAGGCCAGAGTGGAAGTGGTGAACCTCTGTACGAACAGCAAAAGCCCGTCATCCACCCCATAGTTGGACAACAGCCTTGACAGCGTCATCCCGGTGACAAAAAGGCCAAAAAGCAGGAATATCGCCGACAAATAAAGGTCCGATCTTTCCCTTTCCTGCCGGCCTCTTGAAAAAAAGACGTAACAAACGGCAAAACATACTCCGGCCGTCAGGATCTCGGCGAATATGTTTACCGTGGTTATAGTAGTGAGCATATCGTTCCGGCAAAATTATATCACGAAAGACGCCCTTATGTTATAATCGGTTTTAAGAGAGAATCGGGGAAATAAATTGCATTTAAAAGAACTGTCGCTGAAAGGCTTTAAATCGTTCGCCGACAAAACATCGTTCCTGTTCGACCCTCCGCCGTCAGTCACGGCCGTCGTCGGGCCTAACGGCTGCGGCAAATCAAACATCATAGATGCCATGCGCTTTGTCCTGGGAGAACAGAGCATAAAAGACCTGCGCGGGACCTCGCTGGAAGAGATCATATTCGCCGGAAGCAGCTCCAGAAGGCCCGTGTCCATGGCTGAGGTGGCCCTGGTCATGGACAACAGTGACGGATATCTGCGTACCGAATACGCGGAGGTCATGGTAAAAAGGCGCGTTTTCAGGTCAGGGGAAAGCGAGTTTTACATCAACAAAAATCTGTGCAGGCTCAAGGATATAAAGGAGCTCTTCCTGGACACCGGGATAGGCGACGGAGCTTATTCTATAGTCAATCAGGGACAAGTGGACCTGATACTCAGCTCAAAACCTGAGGACAGACGGTCAATATTTGAGGAGGCAGCCGGCATCAACCGGTATAAATTCAGAAAAAAAGCCGCGGAACGCCGGCTTATCGGGACCGAACAGAACCTGCTTAGAGTGAACGATCTGCGCGGAGAGATAAAAGAGAACCTGGCTTCTCTGGAAGAGCAGGCAAAAAAAGCCAAGCGGTACAAGGAAGCCAAGGAACGGCTGAAAATGCTGGAGCTGGGTTTGGCAAAAAAACAGATCCGCTCGCTGAACGAACGCATGTCGGTCTTGAAGGAAAAAATAGAAGAACTGAAAGCCAGGGCCCATGGAACAGAGGACGGGGCGGCAAGAGAAGAGGAAGAAAGAACGCGGCTGAAGGGATTTATAAACGATGCGGAGTCCCGCATGGAGAACCTGAGACGGGATATCTCATCCGCAAAAGCCGCTGTTGAGGAGACCCTGACAAAAATAAGCGTCGGAAAAGAGAGGGTGTCTCAGCTTGAGGAAAGATTGTCGGAAGTGCGCCGGGACGTTGAAAAGCTCTCGCTCATCAAAAGCGCCAAAGAGGAAAAATTCGAGGAAAAAAGAAAAGGCCTGTCAGAATTCGAGCAGCAATTCGGGAACGCTAAGCAGCACCTTGAAGAAGCGGGAACCTATCTTGAAGGGATAAACAAAAGGATAGAGGAAAGCATCCGCGGCTGGAACAGCCTCAAGAACCCCATATTCGAACGGGAAATGGAGATATCCTCTCAAAAACACCGCATATCCGAGCTGGATCTTTCCATAAAGTACGCCAAGGGATCTCTCGATAAAGAGAGGGCATTCCTCGACAACCTCTTGGGCCTCAAGGACGACATATCCGTGCTTGAAGCCGAAGTGCTGGGGCTTGAAGGGGTCTCGCGCGAACTGAAAGAGCGCCTGAGCGCCAGAAAGATCGAAATATTCGGGAAGATAGACATCGAGACCGAGGTCATAAGAAGTAACATCAGCGCGCAGGAAGCGAGCCTGTCACAGCTCGAAGCCGAGAGGGCGAAAGAAGAATCCTCGCTTACGGCCACGCAACAGAACGCCGGCGAAATGACGGCCCAGTTCACGTCCCTGGAAAATAAGCTCAAGGAGCTGAATATAGAAAAGGAAAAGGCCATCGCCAGGCTGGCGGAGACCAGGGCCAATTTTTCAAACAACGACGGCATGCTCAGGCAAAAGAGAGAAGAGGAGCTGTCCGCAAAAGAACAGGTGGCCGAAACAGAGCGCCAGATAAAAGAAAAACTCGAAGAGGAGCATGGCCTCTCCCAAAGGATATCGCAAACGCGCGAAAGCATATCTGGGGCGGAAGCTTCCATCCCGGGACTGAAGGAAAGAGAAATATCCGCGGGCGAGGCGCTTGAAAAAGCTTTTACCGAAAAACGGGGCGCGCAGGCAAGGCTTGAAGAACTTGAAGAAAAGATCCGCGGCCTTTCCGGTGAAGACAGGGCCGCCAGGGAAGAACTCTCCAAAGAGGAAATAGCCCTGGCGAAACTTGAGGGAGAGATGGGAGCCGTCGAAGCGCTTATGCTGCAGGAATACGGACTGACGGCATCCCAGGTAATGGAAGACCCGACGGAAGAGGTCCAGAACCAGGCAAAAGCCAAAGAGGAGATAGAAGCCATCAGGACAGAGATCAGGGAAATAGGCCCGGTCAATCTTCTTGCCGTGGAAGAGTTTGAGGCTACAAAAGAAAGGCTGTCTTTTATCGAGGCTCAGTGTACCGATCTCACTTCGGCACGGGACAATCTTAACAGCCTGATATCGCAGCTGGACAATGAGGCCAGGGAAAAGTTCACTTCCACCATAGAAGAGGTCAACCGGAATTTTGCCCAGGTATTCGCCTCTCTTTTTGAGGGCGGCGAGGCCCAGATATCGCTGGGCGACGGAGATCCTCTGGAAGCCGGAGTGGAAATATCGGCCAGGCCTTCGGGAAAAAAATGGCTGAGCCTGGCCCTGATGTCGGGAGGGGAAAAATCCCTGACGGCAATATCTATTCTTTTCGCGCTGATAAAAACAAGGCCGAGCCCTTTTTGCTTCCTTGACGAAGTGGATGCGGCGCTTGACGAGATAAACACGATACGCTTCTCCAAGCTGATAAAAGAGTTCTCCCAAAATTCACAAATAATAGTCGTGACGCACAGCAAAAGGACCATGTCCGCCGCGGGAACAATGTACGGGGTGACCATGGAAGAGCCCGGAGTATCAAAGCTCGTATCGATGAAACTTGTCAAGGTGGCTGACTAACATTAGGCGTCTTCGCAGAACAATATCGTGCGCGATACTCGTATTTGCCGTTCTCTCGGCCTCGGTACAGGCGCGCGCAGAGGCGCCGCGCCAACCGGAATATTTCTCATTCACAAAAAGCTGGGAAGGCAAGCGCGCCGTCAGGGTGCATGTCTTTATAGCTCCTCTCGAGTACGGCATTGAGATCAGGCCGGCCCTGGCCAGAGGAGCTGTCGGAAGGCTTCAGAGAACCTCGGTCATAGCCGAAGAGAACGGTGCTCTTGCCGCCGTCAACGGCTCCTTTTACAACAGAAACCTGCCTTATGTCCCGGTGGGGATACTTGTGATGGACGGAAAGATCCTGACCAAATCCCTGCTTGAAAGGACCGCTGTAGGCATAACAGGAAGCAACGAGGTCGTGTTCGGTATCCCAAAGTTCACCGGACACATAGTGAACAACGCCAACGGGGAAATAATCCCCATATGGGGGATCAACAGGCCGCGAAAGGACAACGAAGCCATCGTCTACACCCCGGAATACGGACAAACGACAAAAACCAACAAGAACGGGGTCGAACTGATAATAGAGGACGACATGGTAGTGGGCATCTCCGAGGGCGCATCGCCCATCCCGGAGAACGGGTATGTCATATCGTTCCACGGATGGACCAAGAATTTCGCCAACGACCTGCCTCCGGGGGCGTTCCTTACCGCCACATATAAACTGGCGGATGACTGGGATAAATACGAGCACGTACTCACCGGGGGCCCGAGGCTCATAAAAGAGGGGAATGTCGTCGTAAGGGCAAGCCTATACAGCGAGAACTTCGGACAGGACGTCCTTGGCAGGAACGCAAGGACCGCTGTGGGGATCACTTCCGACAATGAGCTGCTCATGGTTGTTATAGAAGGCAGGCAGTTCAGGTCGAGAAGGACGCCCCGGAGAGGGGCGACATATACCGAGCTTGCCCTTCTTATGAAAGACCTGGGCGCGGTCGAGGCAATGGGACTCGACGGCGGTGGGTCATCCTCGATGTACGTAAAAGGCCGTGGAGCGGTAAGCTCCCCGTCCGAAGGCTCGGAACAGGCCGTAAGCAACATACTGATGGTGCGTCAGAAGCCTCTCCGTTAAGCCCCCCCCTTATGAAACCGGACCCCGAAATTTACGATATATAGATAGAGGGGGATACGATGGCTTCAGTCTTTACTTCTTCACCTGTGAGAGTGTCCTACACAGGAAGCCTTCCAACAAGGCTTTTCAAAATGGCCGGCCCTGCGATAGGACGACCTGTGCAGGTGCATTACAATGCCGCTGCGGTGATAGACCACGTACAGGAAATAAAACCGGATATTTTCTTTGTGGACTGTACTCACATTCCCTCCTCCTGCGAGCTGCTCTCTCATATATCCAATATGCCACTCAACGGCACAGCATTTTTAGGGGCAGCCCTTATAGATCGATCGTCCCAAGACACCATGGCCAGATTTTATGAAATGAGAGACCGGCTGTCCGCTTTTGGCACGGTATCCGCGGACGGTTATGCTCCGGTACTCAGCGACCTTCTCGAAGTATCCGGACTGGAAAAATTGCGTGATATCAACCCGGACGCCGCGCAGAATAATATCCTCTCATCCATAAAAAGAGCCCAGGAGCTCTGCCGCAGCAGACAGGACATTCTGACGGACAGGCTAACGGGACTGCCCAGCGAAAAAGCATTCAGCCTCATACTGAATGAGGAGATAAAAAGGGCCTCAAGGGACGGCAGCGAAACTGCTGTTATTTTCGGAGACCTGAGAAGATTTAAGGAGCTCAATGATACCTTCGGCCATACGCTGGCCGATCAGGTGCTTATCCGGTTCGCGGAAATATTCAGATCGAATATCAGACAAAGTGATGTCGCGGCAAGGCCCCATGGGGATGAATTCTGTTTTATGCTCCCTGGCACCGGACGAGCGGGAGCAGAAACAGTAATAGGGAATATCATCAAAGCAGTGGCCGCCCAGCCGTCTGCGTTCCAAAGCATCCATCCGGACATAAAGCCCGGCCTGAACCTGGGCGCTCTAATATTCAACATGAAAGATACCGAGCAAAACGCAACACTATACAGGCTCGCAAAAGAATATTTTGAGAGTATGGGCAAAGAATTCGAGAGCGGACTGCTGGGAGCTTTTTTGGTGGATACGGCGGACAAGCTTTCATACCTGTCCAGAGCAAAAGGAGAGAACGCTTTTGAGATAGGCACGGCGGACGAAATACCGGCGATCCAGAACGCTTTCTCAAAAATGACCGCCAACGGCCGTCAAAGGTAATATTTACCTCCTCTTATAAGCTATGAAGCCCAACAACCCCTTCAGCGGGAGAGAATTTACGACATCTTTTTTTGTGAGCCAGCCGCGGCGGGCAGTCCCTATGCCGTACTTGATGAAACCGAGATCTTCCGGGCTATGGGAATCCGTGTTAACAGCTATTCTAACCCCTTTTTCCCTGGCCAGCCTGCAATTTTTGTCGTTCAGATCAAGCCTGTCAGGATAGGAGTTCAGTTCAAGGGCGGTCCGGGTCTTTGCAGCCTCTTCTATCAATTCGTCCATATTTATATTGTACGGAGGTCTTCTCCCGATCAGGCGTCCGGTCGGATGGCCGATGACCGACACATATCTATTGCGCATAGCCGCTTTTATCCTTTTGGTCATATCGACCTCTGACATGGAAAAATGTGAATGGACCGAAGCGATGACTATGTCCAGTCTGGAAAGTATGCCATCCCCAAGGTCGAGGCTCCCGTCCTTCAATATATCCACCTCAATGCCCTTAAGCACCCGGAAACCTTTAAGACGTTTGTTCAGAGCATCTATCTCTTTTATCTGTTTTTCTATCGCTTTTTCGTCCAGCCCGCCGGCCACCGTGGTGGACTTGGAGTGGTCGGTGATCGCTATATACTCATACCCGAGGGCTATCGCGGCTTTGGCCATCTTCTCTATCGGGACCTCGCCGTCCGTATAATCGGAATGCATATGGAGATCACCTTTTATATCTCCGGCTTCCACAAGCTCAGGCAGGGCCCTCCTGGCTGCCGCTTCCACTTCGCCGGAATCCTCCCTGAGTTCCGGAGGTATGAACTGCAGTCCCAGCGCTCTGAACAGGTCCTGCTCGGAACGGCCGGCTACCTGCTTTGAGCCTTTGAACACCCCCCATTCGCTCACCTTCAAACCTTTTGATATGGCAAGCTTTCTTATCTTTATGTTGTGCTGCTGAGAGCCGGTAAAATAATGGGCGGCCGAACCGAAGCTATCTGGCTCCACTATTCTAAGGTCGGCGTTTATGCCGTTCTCAAGCACTACCGAGCATTTGGTGGCTCCCTTGGCAGTCGCCCTTTTCACTTGTGGCAGAGACACAAAAAGATCCGCCAGAGGTCCCGGATCGTTGCTTGATACCAGAATGTCTATATCCCCTATCGTCTCACTCATCCTTCTCAGGCTGCCGCAGATCATAGCGTCCAACGTTTCTTTTCTGAATTTTAGCGCTGACAAAACGGCCTCAGCGCAGGGAAAGACCTCTGATATCAGGTTTTTCTTGTCAAGCTTGCGGTAGCTCTCCACGCCGGCGATTATGCTCTGCACCTTTTTATCTCTTATACCGTCAAGTTTTTCAAGATCGCCTTTTTTGGCCGCGGCCAAGAGATCGTCAATGCTCTTTATGCCGAGCTCCCTGAAAAGCCTTATTGCAAGCTTGGGCCCTATCCCCTGAACACCGAGCATCTCGACAACTCCCGGCGGGATATCTTTCTGTAGCTGTTCAAGGGATCCCGATCTCCCGGTGATGAGCATCTCTTCGATCCTCTCCGATATTCCTGTTCCTATCCCCTCAATATTCTCCAAAGCTTTCCTGCCGCCTCTCTTATAAATATCGGATAGGCTTTCGGGCAGATGTTCTATGTTCGAAGCGGCTTTCTGATAAGATCTTATCTTAAAGACATTCTCTTCCTTAAGTTCCAAAAGGACCGCGATATCGGAAAGCAATTTAGAGATCGTAGAGTTTTGCATCAATTCTCGGGATCCAGCAGGGCTTGAGCTATCGCATCGGCGAATTTTTCGGCGGAAGACGGCCCGTCAGCCGTTATTATCCTGCCGTCAACCTCCGACGGAGATCCTGTATATAACGCTCCGTGAGTTTTCAAAATATCCGACACTCCCGAAAAGGACGTTGCTTTTTTGCCTTTCAGCAGGCCCGCATAGGCCAGAGTTGCCGGACCCGCGCATATGCCGCCGATCAGCTTATTCATGCCCTGTGCCTTGCCAAGGATATCGTGCGCCTTTTTATCGTTGAAATATATCTGTGCGCCGGGGCCTCCTATGAAAAATATCCCGTCATACTCCGAAGGCTTGAGGTCGCGTATGGATATATCCGCGGTCGCTGCCCCGCCCAGTTTGCCCAATGCCGGACCTTTTTCTAGGGACACCGTGGTCACAGATATCCCTTTGCCTTCAAGGGCCTGTTTTGGGATGAAATATTCCTCGTCCCGGAATCCCTGTTGGGCTATCACAAAAGCTATCTTTTTTGGCACGTCATGACCTCCGTCCTCAGGAACAGAGATTTGTCTTGATCTCAAATAGTTTGACCAACCCTCTTTGGGTTATTATACCCGCCAGACGGCCTTTGTCCACCACAAGAAGACGACCGAGCCCTGACCTGGTGACCTGAAGAAGAGCCTCCAGGCAATCTGTATCAGGACAGACCATAAGGTCCTGTCTTACCGGGGTCATGGCTTTGGACACTGCTATTGAGGACCATTCCTCCTGGGGAAATTCCTTGATGTCATGAAGAGTGACTATCCCTTTGAGCATGCCGTCAGCGACTACCGGGAAGCCCATATGTCTGAATTTGAAGAAATATTCATTGACAAGCCTGTCCAGTGTAAGGTCCGGGGGCACCGAGACGACATCGTCGGACATGACCTCTTGGACCCTGACCCCAACAAGCGCTTTTTTGAGTATAAGCTGCTGATAGCTCATCTCGGCGGCTTCATGGAGGAAAAGGCCGAGAACAAGAAGCCAGACACCGTTCAAGAACTGCTGGTTATAGAGGAAAAATATCCCTGCCGCCATTATGAGGTATGAAAACCCTTTGCCAAAATATGTCGCCACCCTTGTGGCGGACCTGAGGTCCCCCGTAAAATTCCAGATCATAGCCCTGAAAACCCGGCCTCCGTCGAGCGGGAAACCCGGGATAAGATTGAAAATAACTATCGCCAGATTCACGAGTCCGGTGTAGAACAATATTGAAGCCGCTATCTGGCCGACACCGGCAGGCGGCATCAGCATAAAGATGGCAAAACAGACAATAGCTATGGCCAGGCTGCAGGCGGGGCCGGCCAGCGCCATTCTCAGCTCTACTCCTGATGTTTCAGGCTCTTTTTCCATCTGAGCAACGCCGCCGAATATAAAAAGGGATATTTTCCTTATGGGGATACCGTTCCTTATGGCCACCAGAGAATGCGACAGTTCATGCAACAGAAGAGATGAAAAGAGAAGCATGGAAGAAACCACGGCCGCGAGCCAGTAGATATACTCCTGTCTCAAAGGAAGAAACAGAGGATAGTATCCCGCGGCCAACGACCAGGTTATCAACAGGAATACGACAAGCCATGAATAGTTGATTTCTATCGGTATCCCGAACACGCGGGCCACCTGCAGAGATTGTTTCATCAAATAGAGATTATATCATAAGCGGAGGCGGCGCTTTAGATCGGCGGTTTTTTTCTCGTCAATTATCCAATAACCGTAAAACTCCCCCTGGCCGAAGTCGCCCGGGAGCGTGTACTCCCCTATGTCGCGCGTTCCGACCGTCCTGGCAAGATTGGCGGTCTTTAACAGCTGCCATAGATCCATATCGGATCTCACTGAGCCGGAGACCGCGCGCAGACACAAAGGCATTCTTGCTATCGCCACGGGACTGGCCAGTTTTGAGGACAGAGCCTTGATAAAATTCTTCTGTCTGTTGACTCGCGAGATATCGGCCATTGCCCCTCCGCGGTACCTCACATAACCCTCGGCCTGCTTTCCCGACAGCTTCTGTTTGCCTCTTTGCAGGTTTATGTTCAACCCGGCGGGGATATCCACATGGTGCATATCCTCTTCGACATATATCTTTATTCCCCCCAGACTGTCAACGATAGAAATAAGCCCGTCAAGATCGATTGAGATAAAGTGATCTACGTTCACTCCGAGCATTTTCGAGACTGTGGTTGCCGCAAGGTCTTTACCGCCAAAGCCGTAAGCGGCATTGACCTTGTGCCAGCCGTGTCCGGGTATCTCGACAAGGGAATCCCTCGGAATGCTGATAAGGTCGATCTTTTTTGAGAACGGTTGAATCCTGGCAAGGATAAGAGTGTCCGCCCTACCTCTAGCGAGCCTTCTGCTGTGCTCATCATAATCGTGATCTACTCCCATGATGAGCATATTGAACGACCTATCCGGAACAAGCACGGCAAGACACGAGGGCAGCCTCTTTGGCATGAATATGAAGATCCATACATAAACCAACAGCAGAAAGTATACGAATAAGGCAATTATTCTGAGCCAATCCGGACGTCTCATCTTTTTCGCCATGATACCAATGATATTTCAAAACATCCCGCCGTTCAAGCGGCCTGTCCGGGGTGCCGCAGACGGACACATGTAGGATTTTTCGGCACCCCGGCAGGCTTTTCAGGCCGCCATTACCAGATCGTCTTCTTTTTCTTCCGCGTTTTCCCCGGTATTTCCGGCGTTCTTATAGAATCCCTTGTCAAGCATAAGCATATTGTCAACAAGTACTTCTGTCGACTGCTTCTTTTGCCCGTTGCTCTCGAAGGATTTGAACTGCATCTTGCCTTCTATAGCCACCAGGCTGCCTTTTTTGAGATATTCTCCGCAAATTCCGGCCAGCCCCCTCCACGCCACGCAATTGAAATAGTTCACTCCCGCATCGCCGTTCTTTCTCTTGATCTCATTCACTGCTACCGTGAATTTGGCCAAAGGTACTTGTTCCTTGGTATAGCGCACCTCCGGATCTTTTGTCAGCCTCCCTGTCAGGATAACCCTGTTAAGACCTGCCACCAGTATCACCTCCTTTGCCGTATTTACAGCAATTATCCCGCCATAAGAAGAATGACGCATGACGGATGACGGATGATGGATGACGAAGGAGTGGGGCTTCATCCGATCCCCTTCCTGCTATAATAGCCTTGATGCGAAAATTCCCCATACTGATCATTGCCGTCATAGGAGTGTCCCTATGCCTTTCATCGTGCACAAGCACTCCTTCAAGATATCCGGACATCTATAACGAGCTGGGCAAGGTCCTTGTGGCCGAGTACCACAGGATCGAAGACAAGAACGGCGCCTGGATAAGGACCCCGGATGATTTCAGGAAAGACCTGCAAAGATTTTACGATCTTGGATTTCGGCTCGTAAGCGTAAAAGAGCTGTTCAACGAAGCCCATATTGACATTCCTGCGGGAAAAAAACCGCTGGTGATCACTTTCGATGACGGCCATCCGTCTCAGTTCAGATGGCTTATCGTTGACGGCTCGACAGTCGAGGGAAAAGACGGCTTTCCAAAAGTTGATCCGCAGTGTGCGGTAGGCATACTGGATGAATTCCAAAAAAAACATCCGGATTTTGGCAGTTCAGCGACCTTTTTTCTCAATAATATCGCTTTCCACCAGAGCGAATGCCCGTCTCTTTGGAAAGAAAAGCTGCGCTACCTGGTAAAGACCGGACGGGAAATAGGCAATCACACTTATAACCACGACAACCTGGCGGAATTGGATTACGCAGGGATAAAAAGAACTCTGGCGCTGCAGCAGGCAAGGATCGAAGAGGCCGTGCCCGGATATATGGCTTCGTCGGTAGCGCTTCCGTTCGGCATTCTCCCCAAAAAAGGCAAATGGCTGCTGCAAAAAGGAGAGTATAACGGGAAAGCTTACGATTACAAAGTAGCCTTCCTTGTGGGATCAGAACCAACCCTGCCGCCATATCACAAGGATTTTGATCCGGCGCTTGTCCAGAGAGTGCAAGCCGACGACCCTGGGATAGACAGATGGCTTGAACACATGAAGAATAACCCTGCCGAATATTTTACAAGCGACGGGGATCCCAATAGTATCTCCCTTCAGGAAAAAGACCTCCATCTGTTGGACAGGACAGCTTTAAAGCCCGGCACCAGGGTCAGGGTTTGCTCAGGAGAAGCTATACTGCGCACGATCAGGACAGAATCCAGAAAGAGCAGGACAAAACGCATCAGGAGCGCGGGCAAAGGAGTATATTACACTTTCCACAGCGCGGGAATACCGTCGAGAATAGACAGTGTTATAGAAAATTTCAAGAGGACCGGACTGGATACCCTGGTTGTGGATATCAAGGATATAGAAGGCTGGGTCGGGGTCAGCCTGGAAGCCAGGACTGCGCGCGAGAACGGGGCCATGAGCAGGATATTCGTAAAGGACTTCAAAAGCCTGGTGGAAAAGCTTCATTCCGAAGACATTATTGTCTCGGCAAGGATATCTGTTTTCAAGGACCGTTTCATGGCAAGGAACAGGAGCGATCTGGTACTCAGGAATTCGGACGGTTCTGTTTACACCGAGAACGACGGGATAAACTGGGTGGACCCTTTTTCCAAAGAAGTATGGGATTACAATATAGAACTTGCGGAAGCGGCGGCAAAATGCGGAGTTGACGAGATACAGTTCGATTATATAAGATTCCCTGAAAAAGGAAGGCCCGACAACATCCGCATCCCGCCCCGCAAGTCAAAATATGATGCTATAGAAGGTTTTTTAAAACACGCTTCCTGCAGGCTCGAAAAATATAACGTGTCGATATCCGTGGACGTGTTCGGCGTTATGAGCTGGCTCAAGGACCGCGATATAGAGATAATCGGGCAAAGAGTGTGGAAAATGGCCGGTTACGTTGACGCGGTCTGCCCCATGCTGTATCCCTCTCATTTTGACAGCGGGTTTGACGGGCATCCCGACCCGGCAAATGACCCGTATCTTTTCATCAAGCGCGGGACGGAAAAAACGGCAAAACTCATAAGCGGGTCAGGCGCAAAGCTGGTCCCATGGATACAAGGTTTTTCATGGCGGGTCAGGGATTTCAAAGAAGATTATATCCTGGAACAATTGCGGGCCCTCAAAGACTGCGGGATAGACGATTTTCTTGTCTGGAACGCGGGAAACAACTACACCGTAACGTACGGGGCTTTATCTAGTCAATGACCTTGTTCAACGGATATTCCACGATCCCCTGAGCGCCTGCGGATTTAAGTTCCGGGATCATATCTCTGACAGTTCTTTCCTCTATTATGGTGTCCACGTCCACCCAGTCCGGATCGGAAAGCTGCGATACGGTCGGTTTCTTTAGCGCCGGAAGGCATTTAATGACCGCGGAAAGGTCCTTCTTTTGGACGTTCATTTTGAGTCCCACCATTGTCTGCGCCTTGAGCGCGCCTTCCAAAAGCAGCAGAATATTGGCTATTTTTTTGCTTTTCCAAGTGTCAGCGGCCGCTGTTTCGTTTGCAATGAAAATGGTGTTGGATTCAAGAACGGTATCGAGTATCTCGAGGTTATTTGCTCTGAGAGAATTCCCCGTCTCTGTGAGTTCGATTATCGCGTCCGCCAGGTCGGGGCATTTGGCCTCTGTCGCACCCCAGGAAAATTCCACCACAGCGTTGACGCCGTTCTTTCTGAAATACTTTTTTGAGGTCTCGACCAGTTCGGTCGCGACCCTTTTGCCCTCAAGGTCTTTGACGCTCCTGATAGCCGATCCTTTTGGGGCGGCAAGCACCCAGCGGACCTTTCTTAAGCCCTGCTTGGCATATACCAGGTCCTTTATCGTTTTTACCTTGCATCCGCTCTCGACCATCCAGTCGGTGCCGGTCAGCCCGCAGTCAAGAACGCCGCTTTCGACATATCTGGACATCTCCTGCGCGCGGATCAGCATCACTTCGATCTCGTCATCGTTGATGGTGGGGAAATACGACCTCGATGATACCCTGATCTTATATCCCGCCTTTTCAAAAAGCTCAAAAGTAGAGTCTTGAAGGCTGCCCTTAGGTATCCCGAGTTTAAGTTTGTCTGACATGGCATGTCTCCTTGGTTTTGTGTACTAATTCTATCATATACGATAACGTAAACAAAAACCCCTCCCCGTCAAGCAGGGAGGGGCTTAAACCTGATCTTAGGACTTCTGTCTTATGGTCTATAGGCAAATGACGGATCTGATTTTATAGTTCCGGTATTCTCTACCAACTGTTCCTCAACAGCTGTGTACCTTACCGCCATAGAACCGCCATTCTCCTCCACTTCGGGCGGGATACCAACACCCTCGGCCGGGAATTTTACCTGTATGGCCGTATGGGCAACTCCGCCTAGCTGTCTTGAAACCACCGAAGGAGAAACATAAAGCAGCCCGGCCATGCTTCTGCCATCTATAGGACGGCCGTTGGCGTTATCGCTGGCCCCGTTGTTCCTGTCGGTGTTGTAATACACTCTGCCGTCGGCCGGGATATCATTTTCAGCGACTCCGGCTATGTCGTATCCAAAACCGGTCGCTTGTTCCGGCTCCGCCGGCCCGCTTACAAAGGCCTGTTTTGCCTCTGGAGTCGCGCTGAGGTCGATCAACGGATATGGATTGTACATTATCGGATATGCTTCATTTGGATATCTATTACCGTACATCATGCTCGGCACGCCATTCTGGTCGTTAGCCCAAGAATAGTGAGAAGCCGTAGATGTTCTGGGATCTAATATCCTTCCGGCGCCGCCGGCTACCGCTGTAAGAGGGTCGCCGTTGGCATAGGTGAACAACATCAACTGCTTGTCAGGAGCGCTTCTCCTGTAAGCGATGCTCAGACCTGTCTGGTAGAACATTTCCAGGTCGTCATGCACATTGTTCCCGTTCGTATCGACAAAAGGAGCCGTTGTCGTCAGGTATTGGGCTAGATTGGCCCCGGAGTCCTGATTTATGGCCGATCCCTTCACCAGTATATTCGGGAAAGTGACATAATCTCCCGGATAAAGCACTGTACTAGGATCAACATTTATTATGGCTACGGATTTGCTGGTCACGTCCGCAGGTTGAACAGGGGTATCGTTCACCCCCTGTAAACCGTAAGCTATATCTCCCTGATCTTCGGGTCTTATATTAGCTACCAATATATCATGATAGTTTGTCTCTCCAACAAAATTCTTGACTGTCCAATATCTGTTGGTATATCCGAGAGCAATGATACCCCCGTTAGTTCCACCTACGTTGATAGGCCCAACGTTGCCACCCGGATCGGTATCGTTGGCATCGCGCTGTCCCTCTTCAACGACCATTTTGAAGCTCTTTACCGCAAATCCTCCCTGAGGGTTAATAGGATCTGTCTCTCCTTCGCCTTCTCCCTCGGAAGGGACTACGGGATCGTCTCCCCCATTGTCATCAGTAACAGGGGGCACATACGGAGGCTGGCTCGGCGTTGTCTGAGCCGGGCATCCGGTCAGAAGCGTAAGAGGAGCAAGCGCTATCACTGCAACAGCGGTATCGATCTTTGTCGCTATATCCCACCTTCTGGCGCTCGCGTTTAATTTAGTTCTCTCTTCTCTTAAAGCGGCTATTTGCTGTTTGTATTGCTCTCTGCTTACCGGGTTTGTTGAGCCATTAATTTCCACCATTTCTTTTCTCCTTTTTATTTTTTGCAAAATTTGCCTGGGACACCGGACCGATCTATTGACCTCCTTCCAAAAATTTATTTATTGCTTCCCCCTACATATATACATCGGCAGAATCTCCCCAAAATTTCACTCCGTATTCTGCTGGAAGAAATTGATATTGCAATAAAGCCCTTGGGTGTTGTCGGGCGCGGCAAAGCCCGTGTTTGTTACCATGAACTGGACATGCAGATTTTCTGTCCTATGACAGAGATTTCCGACCACCTCGCCGTTTGAGTTATTAACTTGTTCATATGGGGCAACATATATCATCGGAGAATAAGAACGTCCCGGTATCGAGAATCCATTGCGCTCGAAATCATTTCTTGATGTATTGAAGTACGTAAGGCCATCCTGGGGCATCCCGGTTGAGGGCATATCCGGAACAATAGGCCATCCCGGCAATATCTCAGGGGATGATTGTCCAGCAAAAAAATCGTGCTTCTGCTCCATAGAAGCGCCTGATATAAGTGATATAGTATTGTAATAGGAAGGGGCTTTCGCTCCGACCGGCCATGACCCCCATGTTTTTGGCAAGATCCCGTCTGAATCATTGGCCCATGCCCACCATCTCATACTGGCTATATCCGGATCTGGGATCCTACCTTCGGTTCCACCCGACATTTGCGAAACAACATCCCTATCCGCATAAGCGAAAACCTTCCATTGAAAATCGGGGTTAAAATAATAAGGAGCTTGTATTGTCATTCCGGTATCATAAAAAAATTCTGCGCCTTCGCCTTCCAGATACCGCAAAGGATTACATACATCCTCGTTCTCTGGCGTTGCCAGAGGATTTGGCTTGTCTCCCTTGACATAGATTCTAGGGAATACTATCCAGTCCCCTATCCAAAGGACGGCAGAGGTATCGGGGTTCATGACTGCCATTGTTTTTCCTGTTATATCCGCAGGCCTTAGCGTTGCACCGTTGGGAGCACAAAGCCCAAAGGCCATTTTTTGCGCATCTTGCGGCTCAAAATTCTCTGCTGTCAATCCGAGATACTGCGCTTCTCCCTGAAACCTTCTGAATTGCCACTCGGAATTGGTATACCCCACGGTAAGCACTGGAAGAGCTTCGGCGGGATTATTCCCGGTTTTCACGCTTAGATCTCTGAGATTTATGCTCAATCCCTCGTCGTATACAGGTGGCTGTTCGGCGGCCTTATTGCTTCCGCTCTTTTGATATTGGAGAGTCTCCGTATCAAAATCCCGAGGAGGTATTTCCGGAGGCAGCTTTTGGGGATCACAACCTGTCAGAGCTACTCCTCCTGCCAGAGCTATTCCTGCCGGAGGGCAGAACAACGTCACGGCCCCTATGGCTGAGCCGCCGAGCACTAACTTTGTACCTTTATCGGCAGCCTCCCATCTCTGAACGCTTGTCCGCGCGCGCGCGCCTTCTTCTCTCTGTCTTATATACGCTTCCTGGACCTCTTTGGGGGCCCTTTGAAATGCCGGCGGCAGCTGCGCCGTTGATACAGATGTCATATTTGTCGCTTTTACCTTTCATATATATATCGTCAGGAGATCCCCGGGATTTCATGAAAAATTACCCGCCGCCCAAACAGCCCTTTTTTGATAATTCCGCGGCCTTCTTGCCTGACGCGGATAAAGTGTTATAATACTTTGTATTAAAAACCCAAGGAGTTGCTTCAATATGGAACAACAGCAAAAGGACCCTTTAGCCGTACTTAGAGAAAGCATAAAAAAGTTCTCCGAGTCATACAGGAACCTTTCTCCGGCAGGCAAGACGGCCTTTCAAAAACAGCTCGAGGTCCAGCTGAAGAAAGAAGACGACAGGACAAAGAAACTTTACGAAGCCCTTATAGAAGCCACAAAAAACGATGCCGGGATCGAAAAAACCATACAGGCCATGGAAAAGGCGGACAGACAGGCCAAGCACGGCATTTAATTGGCCGATTAGGGAGCTGTTGATTTGAAGAATATCCTGATCATCGAAGACGTAGAAGACCATTTGGAAATAGTCAAGCTTATACTTGAACAGCACGGCTATAATATTCTCGTTGCCACGACCGGTCTGGAAGGGCTAAACTGCGCAAGAAGCAACTCACCCGACCTTGTGATACTTGACGTAGTGCTTCCAGAGATGAACGGTTATGAGGTCTGCAAAGAGATAAAGAACGGACCCGAAACCAGAGCCATACCGGTAATAATGCTGTCGGTCAGATCCAACCCCGAAGACATTGAGACCGCTTATAAGGCCGGAGCCAACAAGTATATAACAAAACCCTTCAATCTTGAGGACCTGATCAAAGAGGTAAAAAAGCACCTCGGAGAGGAACAATCATGAGGACCAACGGCGGGAATTGCTACCTTGTAAGGAAAACCGGACTCAGGCCCTTCAAAAGATGCATGTATTGCGATAAAAATGTTCAGGACTGCTTTGGTTTCCAGTTCTTCGTGGTAGTGCTAGGCATAATAGGACTTCTTCTTGTTATGTTCACAATCAGGGACCTGCCCATACTGGCGATCGAGATAACCGTGATAATCCTGCTCATGCTTGCTTTTCTCGGGTATATAGCCAGCAAGGAGACCAACGAGATCGTGCTGACGAACCACCTGCTGAAAGAGCTTAACTCGGAACTTGAGAAAAGGGTCTCACAAAGAACAAAGGAACTGAAGCTGGTCAATTTTGACCTGCAAAAAGCCCTCAGGATAAAATCCGATTTCCTGCGCAATATGAGCCACGAGCTGAAAACCCCGCTCACCACCGTGCTCGGCTATATCTCAATCATCTCCGAAAAACAAGTCGGTGATGTCAACGAGAAACAGGCAAAAATGCTTGACTCTATGAAAAAGAACGGGAACGATCTTCTTCATCTGATCAATCAGCTGCTTGACCTTTCAAAATCCGAGACCGGGTCCCTGGGCATAGAAGAAAAACAGTACGACCTGAACAAGACCATAAGCGAAGCGACCGTCAATATAGGATATCTTGCTTCAAAGAAGAACATCTCTATAGTTATCAAGCCTGATGATAAAATATCCTTGGTCTACGCTGACCATGAAAGAATAAAACAGATACTGGTGAATCTGCTGAGCAACGCCGTAAAATTCTCCGAGAACAACAGCGAGGTCGTAGTATCCACAAAGGACGACGGAGATAACATTCTGGTATCCGTGAAGGATTCCGGCACCGGGATCTCAAGGGAGGATTATAAAGTCATTTTTGAACCCTTCAAACAGCTAAATCCGGAAGCCTCTTCCAAATACGGAGGCACGGGGATAGGATTATCCATAGTAAAAAGTTTGGTCGAAGCGTACGGCGGCAAAGTAAGCGTCGACAGCCATCCCGGCAAGGGAAGCGTTTTTTCGTTCACGATACCCAAGAAAAACGCCTGATCCGGACCTCAATTTTCAGATCGACAGATCGCTATATAAGAACGCCCTCAGATTGGCGGCCGTCGCAGGATTCAGGCCTAGATATACCGTCGGATCCCCGGGATTCTCTTTAAAGCGCTCTATCCTGCCTCTTATATCAAGGCCCAGTTTTTTCCCGAGTTCCACTCCGAACTGATCAAAACTGTTTATCCCCCAGATGAATCCCTTCGTTGCGACCCTGTTCTCCAACAGTGAAAGAAGCAATCCGGCAGAGAACGGATCCTGGTCTTTGAGAAGGTATACGCTCGAAGGCCTGTTGCCCGCAAATCTCCTGTGCGGATCATCGCTGCTCTGCCCAAAAGCAAGTGCATCCGGCTGGGCAAAAAGGTTCGTCATCAGTTCTTCGTGATGACTGATCGCCTCTTCGGCTCCCACCGGATACTGCGGATTTAAAAAGCCTATAAAGTCGGCCGGTACAGGCAACGTCCCCTGGTGGATCAACTGATAAAAGGAATGCTGTCCGTTGGTACCCGGCTCTCCGAAAACGATCTCCCCTGTCTCAAAACCAACCGGAGAGCCGTCGATCAGAACGGACTTTCCGTTGCTTTCCATCTCGGTCTGCTGGCAATGGGGGGCGTACTTCGCGTACGACTGCGCATAAGGAAGTATGGCTCTTGTTTTAAGACCCTGAAAATTGATGTTCCAAATATCTATCAGAGCTGACATTACCGGGATATTGGATGCGAACGGCGCCGTACGGAAATGGCGATCCATGTAGTTCGCGCCCGCGAGTATCTTACTGAAATTATCGAACCCCAGATAAAGAGAAAGAGGAACTGCCCCGACAGCGGAAGTCGCGCTGAACCTGCCTCCGACAAAATCCCAGAATCCGAACATATTATCTGTATCGATCCCAAAAGCCTGGACTTTTTCCGAGGCTGTGGACACCGCTATGAAATGCTTGCTTATCACTTCCGGATCTGTTCCCAGTTTGTCTATCATCCATTTCTTTGCGGTGGTTGCGTTCTTTATGGTCTCGGCTGTGGTAAAGGTCTTTGATACTATCACGAACATTGTCTCTTCAGGGTCAAGCCCCTGAGTCTTCCTGGCAAAGTCGGTCCCGTCCACATTTGCCACGAACAAAAGCCTCATTCCGGGTTTTGCATACGGCGCGCAGGCCTCACTCAGATACTCAGGGCCCAGATATGAGCCGCCTATCCCTATAGCGACTATATTCCTTATAGGCTTGCCTGTTATCCCTCTGCGCTGTCCGGAGATCACTTCCCGGGAGAACCCTTCTATTTTTGACAGCACCGCTTTTATTTCTGGCTTGTAATCCACTCCGTCGACGATTATTGGATCGTCAGAAGGGTCTCTCAAGGCCGTATGGAGCACCGCCCTGCCTTCGGTTTCGTTTATTTTTTGTCCGGAGAACATGGCCTCTATCTTGTTTTTCAGGCCTGTTTCATCGGCAAGACCGACAAGCCCCCTGATCACATCCGGCGTTACGAGCTGACGGGAGTAGTCCATAATGATCCTTGGGTCGTTTATCCTAAGCTGTACGCCTCTTTCCGGAAATCTCTGGAACTGATGCTTCAGAGAAATAAAGTCCCTGTCCATAAAAGACTTCATTGTCGAAAGCGTGCTCCAGGCCCTGGTTTGCGTGACCATTGTATTAGATGCCGTCATTTCACACCCTCCTTATAAACGCGTCAAATCTGTATCGGTTGATA
>CAZRTO010000011.1:0-1368 GCA_964603025.1 uncultured bacterium
GAGGCGGCCGACCAGTATTATCTTATTCAGGCTTGCCAATTAACATCTCCGGATTGACTTCCACCGCGGCTGCAGGCTCCTTTTCCGCGGGCAGTTGTACTTCTTCCGGCGCTTTGGTAAGAATGAACCGCATGACGTCTTCGTTGACCCTGATCATCGAATTCAGCTCGTTTGGAAGCGCTCCGGGACCTTCGAACTCGAACTCGGCATACAGGCCTTCTTTTACCCCGTTGAACTTCCTCAGGCGAGACGCCAGCTTTTTCATGGCCGGCTTTGTCTGCTTCTGGACGGAACCTCCGGACGATGTTATCTTTTTTTCTATCTTTCCAAGCGCGGAAGATACGGCTTCCTCGCTCGTGCCCGGCTTAAAAGCGAGCACCAAAACGTACTTATCCATTATGTTGTCTATTATAGCAAAAGACCGCGGATTGCACAAGTAAGGCAGATCTGTTATTTCTTCCCCCATTTGGCGATCTTATTGACAGTAATCCCGCCCGCTTGGGTAAAATCTCCGCCAGCGTATATATTTCCGGAACTGTCGATATGCAAGGCGTTTACATTGCCGTTCACTCCGCCGCCTATTGCTGACCACGATGTCCCGTTCCATTTTGCAATGTTATTCACTGTCACGCCGCCGGCCGATGTGAACGAGCCCCCGACATACAGATTCCCTGACGGATCAACTATCAGAGCATTAACAGAATCAGCATCATCGCTCATCGAGCCGGGAAGCGCTGACCACGATGTCCCGTTCCACTTGGCGATATGATCTCCTGGCGAGCTAAAATGCCCGCCGGCATAAAGCACACCGCCCTCTCCGGCAGCAAGAGCATTTACATTACCGTTCGTTCCAGCGCCTAATGCCGACCAGGAGCTCCCATCCCATTTAGCTATCTTTGAAGCCGGACTTCCGCCGGCTTGGGTAAAACCTCCGCCAGCGTATATATTTCCGGATTCATCAGCGGCCAATGAATAGGCATATCCGTCCAATCCGCCGCCTAATGCCGACCAGGAAGTGCCGTTCCATTTTGCGATATTGCTCGCGGGGCCCCCGCCGGCATTAGCAAAATCCCCTGCCGCAAATAAGTCGCCTCCTGATATCAATAGAGCGTAAGCCGACACATCTACGCCCATACCTAGAGATTCCCATGTGGTCCCCGTCCATTTTACAACTCGGGACAACAACAGCTCTTCATCTTCGAACGTTATTGCATCAAAATCCCCGCCGCAATACACAACATTGCCTGAACCTGCAGCTAATGCCCTGACTATGCTATTGAATGATGTTTCGTTGCCCCATGCATTACCGTCCCATTTGAAAAAGTTCCTGTACGGATAGGCTGTGTTCAACGCCCCCGCATAGATATT
>CAZRTO010000011.1:1468-27872 GCA_964603025.1 uncultured bacterium
GGCACCGGCGTCCCGCCTCCTCCGGCTCTGCCGCAGCCGGATACCATGACCGCTCCAAATACCCCTACAGCTGTCAGCAGACAGAATACGATCGTTCCCCTTTTTTTGGTAACGGTCATGAATAGCGCCTCCTTTTAATTTTTCGCGCTCATCTTGATCAGGACAGTGCGCGAGCTGCGCTCCGCTTCTTCGAGCTTCATCCTGATCGACCTGGCTGTCTTTGTCAGCTCGGGAATTAGAATGTACTCAAGCGCGTTGACCCTCCGGCGGGTCTCCATTATCTGTCTTGAGAGCAGCCGCAGGGTCTCCAGCAGTGACGCAAAGTCCACAAGGTCCGGAAGCAATTTTTTGAAGTCCCGCGCGGATTCAAAGAACTCCACCGACCGTCCCGAAAGCCTCTCCGGCTCCCTGTCCTTAAGCGTTACGGAATATTTTGGTATGCTTATCCCCATGATATTCCTGTATGATGCCTGCACATCGAGCCGGGCGGTTTCTTCCGGCGAAGCCGGCAGATGCTCACGCAGGGACAGCGCGCTGGCATAAGCGGCATTTAAAAATACGCTCTTTAGAGGACCCTCGATCCTGTCATGGAACCTCATGAACCGTTTTTTCTGCGACAGGAATTCGGCCACCAGCCCGTCAAGCTTGTCTTTCAGCAGTTTGTGGCCTCTTTTGGCGAGCTCGAGCCGGCGCTTGAGCAGCACCAGCTGCATCCTTGTCGGATTAACTCTTATGCGCATACTTCTCCAGCATTTCCGGTTTTATCCTTTTCAGCTCTTCCTTGGGAAGTATCCTTATCAATCTCCACGAAACGGCGAGCGTCTCTTCGATCGAGCGCGCTTCGTCTTCGCCCTGGCGTATGAAATGTTTTTCAAACTCTCCGGCGAACTCCAGGTATTTTTTGTCCGTGTCGGAAAGGGCCGCTTCCCCGAGTATCACCACCAGCTCCCTTACCTCGCGGCCCCGCGCGTAAGAAGCAAAAAGCTGATTGGCCACCTGGGCGTGGTCCTCGCGCGTGCGGCCTTCGCCGATAGCTTTGTCCCTGAGCCTGGACAGCGACGGGAGCGGATCAACGGGCGGATATATCCCTTTTCTCTCAAGATCCCGGCTCAATATTATCTGGCCTTCGGTTATATATCCGGTAAGATCGGGTATAGGATGGGTCTTGTCGTCGTCGGGCATCGTGAGTATGGGTATCATGGTGATCGATCCCGGTTTCCCCTTTACGCGGCCGGCCCTTTCGTACAATGTGGCAAGGTCGGTGTAAAGATAGCCCGGATAACCCCTTCTGCCGGGCACCTCCCTGCGCGCGGCGGACACTTCGCGCAGGCTCTCGCAGTAGCTGGTCATGTCGGTGAGTATCACAAGCACGTGCATGCCCATGTCAAAAGCAAGGTACTCCGCGGCGGTCAGGGCCAGGCGCGGTGTCGCTATCCTCTCGATCGCCGGATCGGAAGCGAGGTTGATGAACAGTACCGAATTTTCTATGGCCCCCGTTTTTCTGAAACCCGAAATAAAGAACTCGGCTTCTTCATATGTTATTCCCATCGCGCCGAACACCACCGCAAAAGCGCCCTCGCTGCCGCGGACTTTTGACTGATGGGCGATCTGGGCTGCCAGTCGCGAATGCGGCAGGCCTGAAGCCGAGAATATCGGGAGCTTCTGCCCGCGAGACAGAGTATTGAGCCCGTCTATCGTGGAGATCCCCGTCTGGATGAAATCGCTGGGATAATCCCTTGAAAAAGGATTGATCGAAAGTCCGTTCACATCCAGCCTTTTGACCGGGATAAGTTCCGGCGCGCCGTCGATCGGCCTGCCCAATCCCGAGAATATCCTCCCGGTCATGTCCGGGGAGACGGCCAGCTCAAGCGCCCTCCCCTTGAAAGCCAGAGAAACTGTTTTTAGGTCCAGTCCTTCGGTGCCCTCAAAGACCTGGACCAGCGCTTTTTCCCCGTTAAGCTCCAACACCTTGCCCAGCCTTGATTCGCCGGACTTGAGTTTTATTTCTACAAGCTCGTCATACGCCGCGTCGGCGACGCCTTCCACCAGCATAAGCGGTCCGGTTATTTCGGATATCTTAACCATGATGTCCTCCGGTTCTAAGCGCGCTCAAATGGCCCGCCACTTCTTCCGGGAGTTTTTCGGCCTGCTCATCGTCCAAAAATCTCGCGGCCGCGATCTTTCCGACCGCTTCGCTCTTTTTTATAGGTTCAAGGTCCGCGCCGTCCTCCAAAGCCGCAAGCGCGCGCTCGAAAAACACCGTTATGGCCTTGAGCATGCTGTACTGCTTCTTCAGTGAGGAATACTGGTCCACCGGATCAAAAGCGCTCTGGTACAGAAAATCCTCCCTGATCATTTTTGACGCGAAAAGCACCAGCTGCTCTTTTTTGGAAAGCGACTCAAGCCCGACCAGGCGCACGATCTCTTCAAGGTCCGCTTCCTGCGCCAGGAGTTTCAGGGCTTCCCGGCGCACACCGGCCGCGTCGTCCGCCACTTCCTTTGAGAAGTAGCCCTCCAGGTTCTGCTCGTAGAGAGAATAGGACAAAAGCCAGTTTATCGCCGGAAAATGCCGTTTGTGGGCGAGGCCTTCGTCCAGCGCCCAAAAGACCTTGGTCACCCTAAGAGTGTTCTGCACTACGGGCTCGGACAGATCGCCCCCGGGAGGCGAAACGGACCCTATCAGGGTAAGAGAACCTTCCCTTTCCGGGCTGCCAAGACATTTGCCCCTGCCGGAGCGCTCATAAAAATCCGCGAGACGAGATCCCAGATAAGCGGGATATCCTTCTTCTCCCGGCATCTCTTCAAGCCTGCCCGACATCTCTCTGAGCGCTTCTGCCCAGCGCGAGGTCGAATCAGCCATCATCGCGACATTGTATCCCATGTCCCTGAAATATTCAGCGATCGCGGCGCCGGTATACACCGACGCTTCTCTGGCGGCGATCGGCATATTGGAGGTGTTGGCTATAAGTATGGTCTTTTCCATCAGAGGCCGGCCGCTTCTCGGGTCTTTTAGGGTCGGGAACTCTTTGAGCACGTCCGTCATCTCATTGCCGCGCTCGCCGCATCCCACGAACACGATCAGGTCCGCATCCGACCATTTGGCCATCTGGTGCTGTATCACGGTCTTGCCGGCGCCGAACGGCCCCGGCGCGCAGGCCGCGCCGCCTTTGGCGATCGGAAAAAAAGTGTCTATGATCCTCTGGCCGGTCACAAGCGGCGTGTCCACGGGGGATTTTTCTTTAAGGATGCGGCGTTTTCTGACGGGCCATTTCTGCAGCATGGATACCGGCCGGCCGCCTATCACTGCGATCGTTTCGTCCACGGTGAACGCGCCGGCTTTTATGGTCTCCACTTTGCCCGAGACGCCGTGCGGAACCATTATTTTGTGTACGATAAGCGGGGTCTCCTGCACCTGGCCTATGATATCTCCCGGAGAAGCGGTATCGCCTTCTTTCACGAGCGGCGCGAACGACCATTTTCTGTCGCGGGAGACGGCCGGCACCTCGATCCCCCTGTCGATATAAAAGCCCGAGACCTTTTCGATCTCTTTAAGGGGCCTCTGGATGCCGTCGAATATCTCTCCTATAAGTCCGGGCGCCAGCTCAACAGAAAGAGGGCTGCCCGTGTTTATGGCTTCGTCGCCTACTTTGAGACCGGACGTTTCTTCGTAAACCTGTACCGAGGCGTTGCGGCCCTTTAGCTCGACCACTTCGCCCAAAAGGCGCTTGCCCCCCAGACGTATAAGATCGCCTTTTTTCGCGCCTTCAACCTCCGCCACCGCCAACGGACCCGAGATCTTTTTTATCATGTTTTCACTCTGCTCCCGTCGCTTTCATAGTCAGGTCGTCAAGCACGGACCTGAAAAATCCTCCTCCGCTTCCATGCCCTGGGATCACAACGATATTGAGGCCAGCTGCCGCCGAGATACGCTCAGAATTCGCTTCGGCGGTCTCTTCTGTAATAAAAACCATTTTGTAGCCGCCGTCGATCTCCATTTCGGAAATGGCTGCCGATACCTTTTCCGGACCGGAGCCGTCAAATACCCTTACCCCGCTCAAAGCGACCGGAGGAAGGAGCGCTGTGTCGGCTATCATCGCTATCTTATGCATAAGACATCCTCATTCTCTTTCTCATGGCCTCAAAAGGAATGCCCAGTCTTTTTGCGCCGAGTATGAGCCCTAAGTTCTTTATTTCAGTCTGCTTTGCTACAAGGAAGCCGATGACGGGATCCACGCCAAAGGCCGCGTATTTGGCCGGCCTGACGGCTTTCATGAGCGCATCGTCCGATTCCTTGTCCAGCACGTCCAGTTCTCCTGTGCGCTTGAACTCTTCTACTCCCCTTGCGATAGGCGCGGCAAGGTCAGAGAAATTATAAGAAGCTATGATCTCGTCCGGTTTTCTTGTCCCGTCGAACAGTGAATATTTGACACTTGAAAAGACCTTCCTGACGGATACCATTTTTCGAAACATGGAACTGGAAGATCTTGCCGCGGACTTTTCAAGGGTCCCCAGATATTCGCCCTCCGTCAGGCGCTCGTTATAGAGCGACATCATTGCCGAGATCTCCGGTTCTTTTGGGCACAGCTCCTGCATAAGGCCGATGAGCCCTGCCTGTGCGCGGCCCAAAAGGCCGGGGATGTCAAAAGCATTTTCGAGCTTTTGCATGTATTCGGACCACACCCGGTTCTCCGAAAGGACCGGAAAAGCGGACGCCAGATCCCTGGACGATGCGGCACGCATCATCTGGTCGTGGTCTATCAGATAAACCTCCATCGCCCTGATGCGGCCGATAGCATAAGACAGGTCACTCATAGAGCACCCTGGCCAGTTCGATCTCTTTTCTTTCCCGTTCCTTTTCAGGCACGCCGGACAAAAGCATATCAAGCATCTTCCTTTTCTCTTCAAGGACCATTCTTTTGGCCTCAAGCCGCGCCGGAATGAGGACCGCCCTCTTCTCTTCCTCAGCTTTCTTCGCCGCGCGCTTGTTCTCGGACTCTGCTATGGCGGCGGCTTTTTCCTTCGCCCTGGCAATGATCTCTTCGGCCGCGGACTGCCCAGAGGAGACTATCTCCATGGCCTTCTCCTCGGCCTCGGACAATATTTTCTTTTCTATATCTGCAAGCGCCATGTCTTTAAAGCTTTATCCCTGACACCATCAGTATCGTCGCAAGAAGGCCCAGCACCGCGTAAGTTTCCACCATTGCCGGCAATATTATCGCCTTGCCCATTTCTTCGGGCCTCTTGGCAATAAGATGAATGCCGGATACGGCGGCCCTGCCCTGATAATATCCCGATACAAGAGCCGCGACAGCCAGAGGCATCGCCGCGAAGAACAACTGCAATCCCGCCGAGAACGGCACCGCGACCCCCGCACCCAAAAGGTCTATCTTCATCATTATGTAGAACGCTCCGAGGAACCCGTAAAACCCCTGCGTACCGGGAAGCGCCACCATTACCAGCAGCCGTCCGAACTTGTCCGGGTCCTCGGTTATGACTCCTCCGGCGGTCTCAGCCGCTATAGCGATCCCTATCGCGGACCCCGCGGCCGCCAAAAATGCCGCTGCCGCCGCTCCCGCAATCGCCAATCCTATTCCCCATTCCATTTTCTTCTACCTCCTCTTATTTTATTGTCACATATTTGGTCTCGTAACCAAAAGGCCTGAACTCCCTGCCCGAACCGGTATAGAACTTGCTGAAGAACTCCACGAGCTGAAGGCGCGCTGAGTGGATGAACGCGCTGAGGACCGAAATCACCAGGTTGAAAAGATGGCCAAGTATGAGTATGGCGGCCATTATTATGTAACCTACGAACGGGACGCCCGCTGTAAGCCCGGCGATAAGATTGATCACCATGCCTATTATTGAGGTGGTCATCATCAAAGCCAGAAGCCTGGAATATGAAAGCGTATCCCCCAAAAAACCCGTGGTCCGGTAAAGGCTTAGTATCCCGGTAAGCGCCTTCTGTATCAACAACTTTTCGTTTCTGCCCTGCGTAAGCACCAGCGCCGCCGCTCCGACCATGGAAAGCCTGGACAGTACCGGAGCTGCGGCAAGAGCGGCCACTGACGCGGCCGCGAACCCCGAAAGAGACAAAAGGAAGAATATCCACAAGCCGTCGTCAAGCATGCCGTTCAGCCAGTCGCCTTTTAATATTTTGGAGACCATGGATACGAACACGCCGAAAAGGTTCTGAAAAAGCCCTAGCCCCACGGACAAAAGAAGCACAGCCAAAGGGCTCTTTATCGGATCGATAAGCCGGAGGCTTTGAAGGGCAGGGCCAAGCGGCGCCGGCACCGCGGACAGCTCCACGCTGAAATAGTTGCCGGTAACGATCCCCATCAACACGGTTGCTATCCCTCCCATCAAAAGCAGAAGGAGCAGTTTTTTCCCGCCTTCGGACAGTGTGAGCTTCTTAAGAAAATAAAGTGAGGCCGCCGCAAGGATCAGGCCGTACCCCACATCCGACAGACACATAGCAAAGAACAGTATGTAAAAAAATGACAGCGGAGCGGTCGGGTCTGTTTCGCCCCTGCCGGGGAACCCGAAGATAGCGGTGATGAGCTCGAACGGATATAAAATGCCGGGGTTCCTCAACAATGCCGGCGGGAGCTCTCCTTTTTCCGGCTCGATCACGGCAAGAGCGCTTGACGGGGTTTGCGCAGACAGGGCATTTTCCAGTCTGGCTATGCTTTCGGCTGGAACCCATCCCGTGACATAAAATGTTTTTTCCGTCAGCCCGGCGCCCCGTTCGGCGGAAGCCCTGATCTGCCGCTGGCGCAGATAATCGCAAACGCGCTGAAGCTTGATCAGGTCTGGAACGAACTTTTCCAGGCCGGATACGGCATCCGTTTTTTTCATAAGAGCTTCTTGCTCAGCCCGGTCTATGGCTGCAAGCTCCTGCGCGGGGGTCCTTTCCGACACCGGCAGCGCTATTCTCAGGAAAGCATGTTTTGAAAATATCTCCTCAAGCCCTGAAGCCTCTTTCAGATGGAATATCACGAAATACGAGTTGTCCCCATGGACCGATACTCTTTGCGCTGCGGCATCCGGGCATGCGCTTTCCAGTTCACGGATAAAGGCCGGCTCTTTCCTGGTCTTTAGCATGCCGGTCACGGCGTATGTTCTTTGGGTGCACGAAAGGGCTCTCAGCCCAATATTTAGAGAAACCCACGGCAGAAGCAGCTCCCTGTCTTTTTCGAGCGCGGACAAGAGCCCGTTAAGCCCCGACAGTTCCGTCTCATATGCCCTGACCTGCTTTAAGACCGTCCGCCAGTCATATTCCTCGGCGTTTATTTTCAGCTCGGCCATGGCTACCGGCTCCTTATACGGGGCAAAATTCTCTACAAAACCTTTCTTTTTGCCTGAGATCCCCGCAAGAAGAGCTATCACCCTCTCGATCTCGGGGACCGCAAGACTGTCTTCGGAAGCTTCTTCCCGGTCGCCTGATCTCCCGGTCACGGCGGATATCTGAATAACGCGTGATCTTTGGAGCAGAGACAGGACCTGCTCTTTTTCGCTCAAATGGGCCGCTATCGCGACCTTTTTCATATCAACTATCGACATAGTTTCCTTGCCTCTTCAAGCTTTGACGCTGCTTTGGCGCGTACCGCCGAAACATCCCTCAAAGCCTGGGCCAGTATGGCGCCTTTTTCTTTTTCGGCTTCGGAGCGGGCAGCAGATATAGTTTGAGAGGCGCTCTCTCTGGCGGCGGCAAGCGCGTCGGAAACTATCTTTTCGGCCGCTGTTTTTGCCCTGTTGATAATGAGCGCTTTTTCGGTCTCGGCCGCGGCTATCATTTGGGCCGCGCGGCCTTCCGCAGAGAGGATAGAGTCAACGATTTCTATTGGCATGGGGTTACGCAAAAATTATATCACGGCAGGGGTCTATACATTGAACCGGATCGTCGCTATGTCTCCGTCCCTGACCTCATAATTTTTGCCCTCCAGCCGGACCAGCCCTTTTTCTCTCGCTTCATGATAGGACCCGGCCCGGAGAAGATCTTCCGCGGCTATCACCTCGGCGCTAATAAAACCCCGCTCCATGTCGCTGTGCACTTTACCTGCGGCTGAAGGGAGTTTTGTTCCGGCGGGCACGGGCCAGGCCCTTGTTTCGTTCTCGTTAGCGGTAAAAAAGGTTATAAGCCCCAGCATTTTATATCCGGCGTCGATAAGGTCCGGAAGCCTCGAATGCTCCATGCCTATATCCTTCATGTACTGTTCGGCCTCGGACTTTTCCAGGCCAAAGATCTCGGCCTCGAGCTTTGAACAGATGATCACATAAGGAGCCCCCGCCTTGCCTGCGACATCCTTCAGCTGGCGGAGATACTGGTCTTCCGCTTTTAAGAAATGGTCCTCGCCGACATTGGCAACGAACAGCTGCGGTTTCATCGAAAGCAAGAACAAAGGCGCCAGCAGGGAATTCTCTTCGCGCGAAATCCGGACGGAGGCCGCGGGATGGCCCTTTTCAACCTCTGATTTTACCTTTTCGATCAGGCTCAGGTGTTCTTTGACGCGTTTATCGCCTGTTTTGGCCTCCTTCTGCGCTTCAGATGCTTTTTTTTCTAACGTCTTTAGGTCCGCGAGGAGTATTTCGGAATTTATTATTTCTACGTCCCTGGACGGGTCCGGAAGGCCTTCCACATGGGCTATAGAGCTGTCATCAAAACATCTGACCACATGCGCTATAGCGTCCACTTCTCTGATATTGGCAAGGAACTGGTTGCCCAGCCCCTCTCCCTTGCTCGCCCCTTTTACAAGTCCGGCGATATCCACAAATTCTATCGCGGCTTCTGTCGCCTTTTTGGACTTCATGATCTTGGATATTTTGGCCGTTCGCTCATCGGGCACTTCGACTATTCCGATATTAGGGTCTATGGTGGTAAAAGGATAATTGGATACAGCCGCCGATAATCTCGTAAGCGCGTTGAACAAGGTTGATTTGCCTACATTGGGCAGGCCTATTATGCCGACCTTCAGCGGCATGAGACGATCTCGAGCGAGAGGTCGAGGGCTTTGGGAGAATGGGTCAGCGCCCCCACGGATATATGATCGACGCCTGTCTTTGCCACCGCGCGCACGTTCTTAAGCGTTATCCCGCCGGACGCTTCAAGCAATATTTTTTTAGCCCGCTTTTTTTCGATGGCGCGGGCTGTCCTGACGCACTTCCTGAGCGCTTTTATGTTCATATTATCGAGCAGTATAATGTCGGCTCCGGACGCGGCGGCTTTTTTGAGTTCCGATAGGTTTTTTACTTCGATCTCAACGCGCCCGCATCTTTTCGCCTTTTTCACGGCGCGAGAAATGTCGTTTTCGACGCACAGATGATTGTCTTTTATTAGCACCGCGTCAAATAATCCGATCCTGTGATTAAAACATCCTCCTGCCTTGACCGCCTTTTTTTCCAGATCCCTCCAGAGAGGCGTAGTCTTTCGGGTGTCCAACACCTTTGCCCCTGTCCCTTTTACAGCGGCGGCAAAGCGTGCCGCCATCGTGGCCACCCCTGATAATCTCTGCAAAAAATTGAGCGCGAGCCGCTCTCCGGACAGAATAGCTCTTGCGGGCCCTTTTATGCGCGCGACCATATCACCTTTTTTCGCGCGGCTCCCGTCTTTTTTCAGTAATGAGAAATTTATCCGGGGATCAAGGTGCCTAAAGACTTCCCTTGCAGTCTCAAGACCGGCTATGGTTCCTTTTTCTTTCGCAATAATTACCGCTTCGACCTTCAAGCCCTCCGGGACCAGACATTTGGTAGTTATATCCCCGGAGCCCAGGTCTTCACGCAGAGCAAGTTTGATCAGATCGCGCATAAGCTCTCCCTTTAGAAGAAAAGTATGACGTAGTAGTACAGCAGCGGGGCCGTAAAAATAAAGCTGTCCATCCTGTCAAGCACGCCGCCGTGACCCGGCACTATGTTGCTGGAGTCTTTTGCTCCGGCGTCCCTTTTGACCAGCGATTCGGAAAGATCGCTCAGCTGGGCGACCACACCGACAAAACCGCCGATGATCAGATAATGGACCAGGTTCGCCGGATACAGCGTCTGCTCATAAGCCATCGCGAACAGGACCGAAGCCAGAAGCGCTCCCGCAAGCCCTGCCGCAGCCCCCTCGACCGTCTTCTTTGGGCTGATATAAGGGCTGAGCTGGCGCCGCCCGAATTGTTTTCCCGCAAAATAGGCCAGCGTATCGGCTGTCCATACGATGAACATGAGCAGGAACAAAAGTTCGCCATGGAGCGTAAGGGCCCTAAGCAGCACCAGATATCCGAAAAGCCAGCCTATATAAAGCACTCCCAGCAGCGTTATGGAGATATTCGCCGTGGCCTGCGCGCTCCTTTTTATGAAAATGCCCGCCAAAAACACGGAGATCACGGCAGCGGTAAGCATGGCCGCCGAAACAGGCTCCCAGTTCGGGTGATTAGTAAGGTTGTGGGCGAAAACTATCATCCCCAGGCTGAAAATATTGCCGAGCGTGTAATACGGATTGAACCCTTTTTTCTTCATGAGGTTGTAGAATTCGTTTATGGAGATCACCGCTATGACCGCCACAAGCGCGAAGAACCACAATCCGCCGAAGTATGTGCACGCGAATATCACGGGGACCGAAACCAGCACCGTCAGCATTCTTTCAAGCATTTGTCACCTCCCGAACCTTCTTGCCCTGCCGGAATAATCCTTTATGGCCGACAAAAATTCTTTTTTCCTGAAATCCGGAAAATATTTTTCGGTCACCATTATCTCGGAATACGCGATCTGCCACAAAAGAAAATTGCTTATCCTCATGTCCCCGCCGGTCCTGATCAAAAGGTCCGGGTCCGGGATGCCGGCCGTATAAAGGTTGTCGGACAAAAGTTTTTCGTCTATCTTAAGGCCGCCGTAGGCCCTTGAAAGTTCCGTGATCTTTCTGGCGGCATCGGCTATCTCGGCGCGGCCTCCGTAATTGTACATGACCTGGAGGCTCAGCCCCGTATTGGCGGACGTTGACCTCTCTATCTCAAGCATTTTATCCCGGATCCCTTTTTCTATCTCGTCCAGGCGCCCGAGGAATCTGATCTTAACGTTCTTTTCGCAGAGAGCTCTCGCCTCAACGTCTATGGCCTCGATAAGCAGCCATTCGAGATATTTGACCTCATCTTTCGGCCTGTATTTGTTCTCCGTGGAAAAAGCGTATATGGTCAGGTACTCGATCCCGGAGGAGATGCAGGAATTGTAAATATCGCGAAGCGCCTCCAGGCCGTATTTGTAGCCGGCGATCTTGGGCAGACGTCGCTTTTCAGCCCAACGGCGGTTGCCGTCCATTATTATGGCAACATGCCTTGGTATCGGGCCCTTCCCGGCGGCATCGGCCGGATCTGCGGTCTTTTTCCGGAAAATATTGAGGGGATTGAACACCGGTCAGACTTCCATGACTTCTTTTTCTTTGAGAGCCACCAGCTTGTCTATGCTTGCCGTTTCGTTGTCGGTGATCTTCTGGATCTCGGCGTCCAGATGTTTTGCCTGGTCTTCCGTGAACTTTTTCGCGTCTTTTTGTTTTTTGACCTCATCGATCGAGTCTCGGCGTATGTTCCTGACGGACACCTTTGCCTCTTCGGCGTGCTTTTTTATCGCCTTGACCAGGTCTTTCCTTCTTTCTTCGGTCATAGGCGGCAGTATTATCCGTATAAGCGTTCCTTCGACCTTGGGCATCGCGCCCAGATCGGCCTGCTGAAGCGCTTTGTCTATGGCCTGACAAGCGCCCTTGTCAAAGGGTTGTATGGTGATCTGCTTGGATTCCGGAGTGGATATATTTGCCAGCTGTTTAAGCGGCGTTGAGGTCCCGTAATAATCCACGTGCACATTGTCCACCAGGGCGGCGCTTGCCCTGCCCGTACGGATCGATGAAAGCTCTTTTCTGAACGCCTCCAGCGCTTTGTTCATTCTGTCCTGGGTTTTTTTTACGATCTCTTCCATTGCGAAGCCCTCCGTTCTATTTTCCTACTACGGTCCCCACTGTTTTCCCCTGAAGGGCCGCCTCGATATTGCCTTTTTTTGTAAGGTCGAGGACTATTATCGGTATTTCGTTGTCCATGCACAGCGAAACGGCCGTTGAGTCCATAACCTTAAGGCGTTTTTTGAGTATCTGCATGTAGCTTACCCTCTTGTATCTCCTGGCCTTGGGGTTCTTCATTGGGTCCTCCGTATATATGCCGTCCACTTTTGTGGCCTTGAGGATGACATCAGCGTTTATCTCGGCGGCCCTGAGGGCGGCGGTGGTATCCGTGGTGAAATACGGATTGCCTGTGCCCCCGGCGAACACGACGACACGGCCTTTTTCCATATGTCTTATTGCCCGGCGCCTGATATAAGGTTCGGCGATCGCGAACATCTCTATAGCGCTTAAGACTCTGCAGAAGATGCCCAGTTTTTCAAGCGCGTCTTGTATGGCAAGAGCGTTTATCACCGTAGCAAGCATGCCCATATAGTCGCCCGTCGCCCTGTCGGTCCCGTTGCTCTGCCCGCCCCTGAAGATGTTGCCGCCGCCCACAACGATACCAAGCTCCACTTTGTGCCTCTTGAGACGCCTGATCTCCTCAGCCAGCATGCCAAGGACCTTGTGATCTATGCCGAGACCCTGTTTCCCGCCTATGAATTCGCCGCTTAGTTTGAGGAGTACACGCTTGTATTTGAGTTTCATGGGTTTAAAGGATTATAACAAGGCATTGGTAATAGTGTCAAACACGGCAAAGGATGACGGATGAAGTCTGATGGATGAAGAAAAATCATGAAAAGTCTCTCGTCATGCTTCATCCGTCATACTTCATTCTCTCTGAGCCGCTGCGATAAGCGCCTGATGCGCCGCCCGCATCTCTTCGAGCGTCTTATATGCCCCCTCCTTGCCGAACCAGTACGAGCCCACAACGAACCAGCGGGCGCCGGCCTCAAAAGGGCCTTTTATTGTTGCATCAGTGATCGCTCCGTCCACTGCAAGCAATTTCTGAAATGATCTATTCTGTAAATTCCGTAGATTGCACAAGCCCCTCTGGTCGAACCCTCTTCCGCCGTCACCCGGGATGACGGTCATAGCAAGCGCAAAATCGACCGCTGCTTCTAATTCCGCCGCTAAATATATCGCTTCGTTGGGATTGACTACGACCCCGGGACTGGCCCCGGCTCCTCTTATCGCTTCGATCGTCTTGTACATATCACCTGTTTGCATATTTTCCATCACGAACGCGCCCGGATGCACTGACATGAAATCAACCGAGCCCTTAAAAGACAACAGATATCTGTTGAACTCAGCCAGCCCTCCCAATGTCGATGGCCTCACCATAAAATGCGCGTCGATCGGCAGTCCTACTTGCTCTTTAAGCTCCATGGCCAGTTTTGGATCAAATATATCCATATTTGAGGGTTTGCCGTTGGTTTCAACGCATCGCGGATCGAATATATCCGCATGAAACGTTGAGGCTCCGGCTTTTTTCGCCATTTGCGCTCTTTCTATGAATGCCGCATGGTTGCCGGTCCTAAGCAATGGCGACAGCGTCGTCATCGAAGGATTTATAACCGGGATAAGGCTCGCTTTGATGGCCGTACAATTTAATCGCATAATCTACAACCCCTCCGTTTCAGCGTTAATAACCGTTTATTTCCAAAAGTTGCGCTTTCATTAGTTTATCGGCAGTTTTGCGGCGCGATTTCAGGCGACCTATCCTATTTTCTCTTATCGTCAAGAATCCAAAATCGAGTACATCGCGGCTTTTGCTTGAAGCATCCGCAACGCAGTTTTTCTCGATTCTTCAGATAGGCTGTAAAAATTGAATTCCGGGATCGCAGATAAACCTTCCAGATATTCCTCCGCCATGGAATACATTCGGGCATGCGCAAAATGCCGGAAAAGATGGTCGACAGCCTCCATTTCATCTGCTGAGAGTTCTTTCACCAGTGACGCGGCCGATGACGGTCCGTGTTTGGCGGCATATTCCAAATATTTTAGGAATAGAGTTCTGACGTTCTCTGACGAATCGGCCAGATGCACAGAGTTTGAGAATTTTGCGACCAGCGCGCTGTCGCTGCAGCCGGCACGGAATAGTGAGTCGGGACTCTGCGAGTGCATTACCAGCGTGAATAAGATCGCATATTCCGATCCTGTAAAATCCTTTTCCTTCAACAGTTTGACGGCCTCTTCCGGAGCAAGCGTTGACAGCACTTCCGCAACATTGCCAATCAGAGCGTGCTCTATCCCTGTCCAGTCATGCTCAAGGATCTTGTCGATTGCCTCGGAGGCGGCTTTTTCGTTCGGTGCCGGCTTTACATGTTTTGATCTGAGCGCGCAGATGCTTCTGTCTTCCCCGATTATTGATTCGAGGATCTTGGCATTTCGCTCCGGATCGCTCAGCGTATCGATGGCCGCCTGGACGATCGAAGAGCAGTTGGCAAATATTTCTTTTACTGTCGGGTCAGCGTGCACTGCCGCGCGGTAAATACTTCCGTAGCCTTTCTCCTGAAGCCTGCGCAGCAGCGGGTCGCGGTTAACGCGTTCAACGACCTCCGCCGGATCGTCCGTTCTGATGTCACCCACGGGATACGTCTGGGTATGCATGAACATCACGTGATGGTACATGAGCCCGTCCCATCCCAAAGCGAGCATATCCGGAAAATCCGTCCCGTCGTAGAGCTTGCTTATTTCCTGATGGAGAGAAGGCGCAAAAGAGCTTGCTCTGATCCATTCGTCGTAAGGCGTTCCGCGCAATTCCCGGCCTCTTCCGACCAGGACCGGCTTAATATTGCAGAAATCAACCTCTCTGCTGCTGCCTTCATGATTCACAGTGAATGAGTTGACCGTTCTGGACCCGTCTTTGTTCTTCTTAACATCGGCCTCTTCAAGAACCCCCTTGCCCCTTAAAAACTCGAGGAATTCCAGCTGGCTTGTATCGCCCGGCTTTAAAGTATGCGACAGACCGAAAACGCCGTTAGAAAAATGCTGATAGAGCGCCGTCATCGCGTTGAACAGCGACTCAAAAGGAACGTGGCACCTGTGGAAGCGGTCCGTATTGCCTGCGAGGATCAAGGTCTTGTTGTTCTCCTCAAATCCAAGCGATGCCAGCTGCCCCATTATCTTATCCGCTCTTTCCGGCGTATCAGCCCAGAACAGGTTGGACTCGAGATGGAATCTTGAAATAAACTCATTGGCTATTCCCAGGGAAAGCGCTTCATTGGCCAGCCGCCTCATTAGCATCGGCTCTCCGCCCATGACATACATGTCAAATATCGGGAGAACTTCAAGCCCTTCTATGAAACGGCGAACGAATATCCTGTTAAGGCGCTCCGGCGCCAGCGGAGTTGCATCCGTTGCGCAATGCGCGCATCCGTTTGACAGGCGACGTCTTGTGATATTCAGCTGCACCATGTGCGGATCATAGAATTCATCATCGAAAGAAGCATTCTTTCTGATAAGTTCGAATCTATCGAGATCGAATTGCGTTAATTTGCGCGATGACGGCACGTCTGTAAGATGCCCCGGCTCGGGAATGAGCCCTGTCTCGCGTATATCCCTCATCTGCCTCCTGCCGATATCAAGTGCATGACAAGCGTTGAGCCTGCCGAGGATCTCGATATCTTCCATTTTCTCAAGGCCCGGTACGGACCTGATGCCGGCCAACAGATCTCCCGGTTTTGTAATGACTCTGTGCTTCAGATCGAGCGTATCCGAGCTGATCTTGGACGCAAGCTCGACAGCTCTGTCCGGCCCCAGCTGCAGCGCTTTTGTTGCTCGTTGAATGAATCGCGCGGGGATGCCCGTGCCGGCAAACTGCCTGCTTTCAACGGCGCTCTGGTTAAGTCTTATCGCTTGTGATCTCATACATAACTCTTTCGTCGGAATTGCGGCGCAATTTCAGGCTGCTTACAGCTTAAAGCTTATAGCCTATAGCTCGAGAGCCGCCAGCTCCTCCCCCGTGCTAAAATTTAAGAGTGGGAACTGCCAAAGAATACGCCAAAAAATATGACGTCATAGTTATCGGCGCGGGGCACGCCGGCTGCGAGGCCGCGCTCGCCGCGTCGCGCCTCGGCTGCGAAACGCTTTTGCTTACGATGAACCTGGATACAATAGCCAACATGCCGTGCAATCCCGCCGTCGGCGGCCCCGCAAAAAGCCAGCTTGTGAGGGAGATAGACGCGCTCGGCGGAGAAATAGGGATAAATACTGACAAAACTTTTCTCCAGATGAAGACGCTGAATATGGCAAAAGGCCCCGCGGTGCAGTCGCTGAGAGCGCAATCCGATAAAAAGCTCTACCACATCGAGATGAAAAAAACGCTTGAGAACCAGCCGCATCTGGACATTAAGCAGGGGATCGTCGAAGAAATACTCGGAAGCTCAGGCGGAGTAGGGGGTGTGCGTACAAAGCTGAACGTGATCTACCTCGGAAAAACTGTTGTGCTTGCGTCCGGAACATTTTTGAACGGGATCATACACGTCGGTATGGAACATATGGAAGCCGGCCGAGCGGGAGAATTTCCGGCAAAGGGACTATCCGAAAACCTGGCAAAACTCGGACTGCGGCTGGGACGCCTCAAAACCGGGACCACTCCGCGGATTGACTCCCGTACGATCGACTTTTCCAAGATGGAGATACAGCCCGGGGAGGAGCCGCCGCAGATGTTCTCTTTCGTTTGGGAATATAACGGGTACGGGCTTGAATACGGGGACAATCCGCAGGCGCAGCTAAAACAGCTTGATTGCTATCTGACACACACCAATGAAGAAGCTCACAGGATAATAAAGGCGAACCTGGACCGTTCTCCCCTGTTCAGCGGCAAGATCAAGGGCGTCGGCCCCAGATATTGCCCCTCGATAGAAGACAAAGTGGTAAGATTCCCCGACAAAGTCCGGCATCAGGCGTTCATCGAGCCGGAGGGACGCTCTACGAACGAGTTTTACACGCAGGGGATGGCAACAAGCTTGCCTGAAGATGTCCAGCTGGCATTTTTGCGGACCATGGCGGGGCTTGAAAAAGTCGAGATCAGACGCCCTGGATACGCTGTCGAATACGATTTTGTCCAGCCGGAACAGATCGTCCGGTCGCTTGAATTCATGGACATCCCGAAATTGTTCCTTGCAGGCCAGATAAACGGGACATCCGGATACGAAGAAGCCGCCGCACAGGGGCTGATAGCAGGTATTAATGCCGCCCGCAAGGCAAAAGGGCTTGCCGCTTTTACGCTTGGGCGCGACGAAGCCTATATCGGGGCCCTGATAGACGACCTGGTCACAAAAGAGATCTCCGAGCCCTACAGAATGCTCACGTCGCGCTCTGAATACAGGCTGCTTCTGCGCCAGGACAATGCGGACCTGAGGCTCACCGCAAAAGGGTTTGAGCTCGGACTTATAGACGAAAAAAGATACGGCTGCTTCTTAAAAAAGAAAGCGGCAGTTGAATCGCAGGATACATTGTTCTCTGCGGACGTGGCCCGTCAGATCGAAATACAGAATAAATACCGCGGTTATATCGAAAGGCAAATAAGACAGGTGGATAAATTCAAATCGCTTGAAGATCTGAAATTCCCCGAAGGGCTTTGCTTTGTTTCATTATCCGGAATATCTTCCGAAGCCCGCCAAAAGCTGATAAAATTGCGGCCTGCCTCGGTGGGACACGCGTCCAGAATAGCCGGCATATCCGCCGCGGACATTTCCGTGCTCATGGTGCACATCGAAGCCGCCAGGCGGCGCACATCTATGCAAAAATCCGATATGCTATAATTGGCTAAAAGAAATAAGGGGGGCTTTTCATGAAAAAATCCGCAATGACCGTGATATCGCTGATCGCGTTGGCCTGTTTCGGCATCGTGACCGCGGCTTCTTTTGCAGCCCCGGCCTCCGGCATCGGGACGATCGACGTCCAAAAGGTATTCCGCGGATACAAAGAGACGGCCAAAGCCCAGGACCAGCTCTCCAAAGAAGAGGCTGCCTTCAAAAAAGAGTTCGAGGAGTCGCAGAAAAAGATCGAAGATGCCAGGAATTCTGGAAAATCCGAAAAAGAGATCGAATCCATGACCAAGAAGCTTGAGGAGTCGCTCGCCCCGAAAAGGGAAAAGCTCATAAAGATGAACGAAACGCTCACCTCCACCCTGCAGAACGACATAGTAAGCGCCGTCAAGGCGGTCGCGAAGAACCTGGGCATAGAGACCGTGCTCGACAAACAGGTAGTGATAACCGGCGGTGTTGACATAAGCGACATGGTCATAAGCAGGCTCAACGAAAAAAAGTAACGTGACTTCTCTCTCCGAGATAGCAAAGCTGGTCGGCGGCAGGGTCTTTGGCGACGGCTCCCTTCAGATAGAAGGCGTGGCCGCTCTTGAAGACGCCAAAGAGGGCGCGCTTTCTTTTGTCCTCGACAACAAGAATTTCCTCGCGGCGGAAAATTCACCGGCAAAGGCCTTTGTGGTGCCAAAAGGCGTCTCGCTTGAAAACAAGCCCTATATCGAGGTGGACAATCCCAGGCAGGCGCTGGGCAGGATCCTCTCCCGTTTTGCTCCGGTTGAAGAAATAAGTCCCGGGGTCGATCCTCAGGCCCATATCTCCAAGAACGTAAAGCTCGGGAGCCGCGTGCTGGTATACCCGTTCGTCTATATAGGTGAGGGCTGCGAGATCGGCGAAGACACCATAATACATCCTAACGTCACGATATACCCCAGGACCCGTATCGGCAAGCGCTGTATAATACATTCCGGATGCGTGATAGGCGTCGACGGATTCGGCTTTTCACGCGAAGGAGGGAAATACGAAAAGATCCCTCAGATAGGCAGAGTGGTCATAGAAGATGACGTAGAAATATACTCCAACAACTCTATCGCAAGAGGGACCATCGGCGACACCGTCATAAAAAAAGGGACAAAAATAGACAACATCAATCATATAGCTCATAACGTCAAGATCGGCTCCGACTGCGCCGTAACCTCCCTCAATGTTTTCGGGGGCAGCTCTTCCGTTGGCGACAGGGTACAGATGTCCGGACAGTGCGGCGTAGCGCCGCATGTCCATGTAGGCAGCGATTCCATCCTCATGGGGCGGGCTGGCGTGACAAAGAACCTGCCGGACGGCTCGGTGGTGCTCGGATACCCCGCCCAGGACCATGTAAAAGAACATAAGCTGCAGGCTATGGTCCGCAGGCTGCCGGAACTTTTCGAAAAGCTGAAAAGATCGGAGCCTCGCAAAAGATCCGGCAAATGAAGATCGCGCTCTTCTCGGAGTCATATACCCCATATATAAGCGGCGTCAGCCGGTCTGTTGAGCTGGCAAGATCGGGGCTTGAAGCTCTCGGGCACGAAGTATTCGTCTTCACGTCCCGGTATCCCGGTCATAAAGAAACCGAAAAGAACATCATAAGATTCCCCTCTGTCCCGGCAAAATATCCCGGATTCAGGACCGCACTGCCTCTCCCATTCATCATCCCCGACACAAAGTTCGACATAGTGCACTCCAACTCCCCTTTCGGTCTGGGGCTGCTGGCTAAAAGGCTCGCAAAAAAGAGCCGCGCCCCGTACGTCTATACCTTTCACACCCTCTTTTCAGACTATCTGCACTATATTCCGCTGCCCAAAATGCTCAGCGAAAAGGCTCTTTTCATGTACATGCGCTGGTTCTGTGCGGGATGCGATAAGATAATAGTCCCGAACGCCGTCACGCTTGACTATGTAAAAAGAAAAGACATATCTGGCGATTTTGCGGTCGTGCCTTCCGGCGTTGATATACAAGCCGCGGATGCCGCGTCCGCTTCGGGGGTGCGCGCAAGGTTCGGGATCTCCGATGATGACATCCTCCTTCTATATGTTGGAAGGCTTTCAAAAGAGAAGAACATCCCGTTCCTGCTTAACGCATTCAGGGATATCCGTCTAGAATGCCCAAAAGCGCGCCTGCTTCTCGCTGCCGGAGGCCCTGAGGAGAACGCCTTAAAAAAATTGTCCTCCGACCTGGACATATCAGACAGCACTGTTTTCGCCGGACAGGTGCCCTACCCGGAGATACTGAATATCTATAGATCGGCGGATGTTTTTATTTTTGCTTCAAAGACCGAAACACAGGGGCTTGTCATAGCGGAAGCAAAAGCCTGCGGCTTGCCGGTAGTGGCCGTGGACGCTGGAGGGATAAAGGAAAGCCTCGTCAACGGCGAGGACGGTTTCCTTGTCGCGGAAGACCTGGGCATTTTTCGGGAGAAGGCGGTCCTTCTGTGTAAAAACGCGGCCCTGCGGTCCGAGATGTCGAAAAAAGCCCGCGCCAATTCCATCAGGGATTTTTCCAGCTCAAGCGTTGCAAAAAAACTCGGGGGCGTCTATAATTCTTTGTTAAAGGAGAAGATATCATGAACAAGATAACGGCTGCGGCCATATCCGCGCTGATCATTATGCAGGCGGCCTCTTTTGCTTCGGTTAACACGCCTACCATCACGGGAGCCACAGGGCTTATCAAAATGCCCACGGCCGATGTGCTCGGTCCGAAAGAGTTCAACGTCGCCGTGGACTATGTGTTCGACGGCACCTCCGCATCTACGGGCACTCTGAGCGACATACAGGGGACCTGGCAGTACAAGGCAAACCTCGGCTCTTTCATGGGGCACACAAAAGGACTGGAACTCGGCTTCGTGGGCAGGACCGAAAAAGACACCAACAGGTTCAAAGAGGGGGTTTTTATCAACCTTAAGTACAGCCTGGCCAGCTCCGACGACCCGGACGCGCTCAAGCTCGCCCTGGGAGTGGAAAACCTCACGTCACTGGCCGAATCCGACGCTTACATGGTGGCCTCCAAGTACTGGAGGGGCGGAGCAGGAGTGCACTTCGGCGCGATGTTCGACTTTCCAAACTATAACAAGTTCCGTCCTCTGGGCATGTTCGGGTTGAACATGCCTCTCGGCAACAGGTCTTTCACCGTAATGGCGGAGCTGTTCGCCGGAGAAAGCGTATTTCAGGTGGATGCCGGATTTAAATACGCGATCAACAGCAATATCTGCGTGCTGGCCAGAGGGTTGAATATAACCAACAGCGAGAATACCAGGAACACCAAGTCGTTTTCCGCCGGAGTATCCCTGGCCAATTTTCTCTGATGCGCCAGACGACCATAAAAAAACCCGCTGCCTGCAGAGGCATCGCGCTCCACACCGGAGAGGATTCTTTTCTTGAGTTCAGGCCCTCGGAAGAAAATTCCGGCATCTATTTCATTCACAACGGGATAAAGATCCCCGCTCGCGCCGAAGGCATAACAAAGACCGACCGCGGCTCTGTCCTGTCCTCGATCTCAACAGTGGAACACGTTCTGGCGGCTGTTTCCGGTCTCGGCATAGACAATATCGAGATCCTGCTGGAAGGGCCGGAGCCCCCCGCGCTGGACGGCAGCGCAAAAGGTTTTGCTGATATGCTTATTGGCTCCGGTATCAGGGAACAAGGTGCGGATGCGCGCATCATAAGCATCGATAAGCCTTTGAGGGCGGAAAGCGGGGATGCATACGTAGAGATATCCCCATGCGGCCGCCTGATAATAGAGGCCCTGATAGACTACAGCCATACGCCGGCCGGAATAGTCACCGCAAAATTTGACGCGTCGACCGATAGTTTTGAAAAAGATATAGCTCCCGCCAGGACCTTTGGGCTTCTGGAAGAGGTTGAAGCGCTAAAAAAGGCCGGACTGGCCAAGGGGGCTTCGTTTGATAATGCCATAGCTATAACAAAGACCGGATATTCCTCTCCGCTGCGTTTTGACAATGAGTTGGCAAGGCACAAAATTGTGGATATAATTGGAGATATGGCGCTTGTAGGCGGCAGGCTGCGAGGAAAGATCGTGTCGCGCAAGGGAGGCCATAAATTAAACATAGAGCTTGCAAGGAGAATAACAGATGCCTCAAGTTGATCTGGACGTCAAGGAGATCATGAAGGTCCTGCCCCACCGATATCCGTTCCTTCTTATAGACAAAATAATCGAGCTTGAGCCGGCGGTAAAGGTCGTCTCGATAAAGAACGTGACCATGAACGAAGAGTTCTTCCAGGGCCATTTCCCGGGATTCCCCATAATGCCCGGGGTGCTCATTGTTGAAGCAATAGCCCAGACCGGGGCTTACGGAATGCTTGTCAACCCCGAATATCAGGGCAAATTCGCCCTTTTTGCCGGCATAGACGGGATCAGATTCCGCAAACCGGTCCTTCCCGGCGACCAGCTCAGAATAGAGGTCCAGTATCTCAAGTCCAAGGGGCCTATCGCAAAAATGAAAGGCATCGCGAAGGTCGGGGACCAGATCGCCTGTGAAGGCGAGTTCATGTGCTCTATCGTCGACGGCGGTCTCGGATCAAAACAGGACATACACAAGACCGCTGTGATACATCCTTCGGCCCAGATAGGCAAGAACGTAAAGATAGGCCCTTACACCGTGATCGGGCCCGAGGTCTTTATAGGCGATAATTGCGAGATAGGCCCTAATGTTCTTGTGGCAAAATGGACAAAGATCGGCAAGGACTGCCGGATCCTTAATTCCACCACCATAGGAACGCCCCCTCAGGACCTTAAATACAAGGGTGAAAAAAGCTGGGTCGAGATCGGCGACAGATGTTTTATAAGGGAATTCGTGACAATACACCTGCCCACCGGAGAAGGCAAAAAGACCTCAATAGGCAATGACTGTATGATCATGACCAATGTCCATATCCCGCACAACGCAAAAGTCGGGAACGGGGTCATCATGAGCAGCTTCTCGGCGCTTGCCGGACATGCCGAGGTGGATGACTTTGTCATAATCGGCGGGATGACGGGGATACACCAGTTCGTCAGGATAGGCAAGATGGCAATGATAGGCGGGCATTCCAGGATAGTGCAGGATGTCCCTCCGTTCATGATCGCCGAAGGCAATCCCGCCCAGGTCCGCGCTCTCAACTCGATCGGGCTCCAAAGAAGAGGCATCCCGTTTGAATCACAGGTGGAGCTTAAAAAAGCTTTCAAGCTTATTTACCGTGCCGGCAACAATCTTTCTAAGGCGATAGATTCCCTGAAAAAACAGTGCCGGCCGACTGAAGAGATAAAGGTGCTTGTGGATTTTCTTGAGAAAGAGACCGGCCGCGGAATATTGAAAAAGGCGGAATTCTCCGAAGACCTGCTGTTCGAGGACATACCAGAGATCGGCATCTAACCATGATCAAGATAATGATGAGCGCCGGGGAGGTCTCCGGCGACATACACGGAGCGGCGCTTGCCAGGGAACTAAAAAAGCTCAACTCCGCTCTGCACCTCTTCGGGATGGGCGGGGAAAAGATGCGGCTTGCCGGTGTCGACATAAAATACGACCTCTCAGCCAAAGGGACCGTCGGCATTGTTGAGATCCTCAAATTCCTTCCGTCGATCCTGCTCGGTTTCTTTGTGATGAAAAGGCTCCTGAAGAAAGAGCGCCCCGATCTGCTGGTGCTGATCGATTATCAGGGCTTCAACATGATGCTCGCAAAATACGCAAAGAAACTGGGAATAAAGACCGTTTATTATATAGCTCCTCAGGAATGGCTCTGGGGCACGACCAAAGGGGTAAAAAAAGTCGTGGCCACGATCGATAAGCTGCTCTGCATTTTTGAGGATGAGTCACGCATCTACAAAGAGAACGGCGGCAACGCTGTTTACGTGGGCAACCCCAACGTAGACACCGCAAGGCCGGGGTCTACCAAAGAGGATTTTTGTAAAACAGCGGGGCTGAACCCGAAATTCCCCATATTCGGGATTTTTCCGGGCAGTCGCCATCAGGAGCTGGACACCCTGCTGCCGGTCTTCGCCGGCGCCGCGCAGCTGATAAAGAAAAAGATCCCCAACGCGCAGTTCATAATAGCTCTCTCGAGCCTCCAGTTCAAAAAGAAAATATCCTCGTTCCTTGAAAAACGCCGGATAAATATCCCGGTAGTCTACGGCAGGAGCCATGACATTCTGGGATCGTCTAATGTTGCTATAGCCGCCTCCGGGACCATAATTATGGAGGCCTCCATCATCAACACTCCGGCCATAATGGCCTACAAGATCTCGGCTGTCACCTATTTCATAGCAAAGCATATAGTCAAGATCAAGCTCCCCTATTTCACCATGCCCAACATAATAGCCAACAAAATGATAGTACCGGAAATAATGCAGTCCGAGGCGACCGGACAGAATATCGCCGACAAGGCGGTTCAGCTTCTAACCGATCAGGAAGCCATAAAGAACATTAAGGAGGGCTACCGTCAGGTCCGCTCCAGGCTTGGGGCCCCGGGGGCCGTTAAGCGCGCAGCGGAGGAGATCATGTCGGAACTTAGAGGAAGGATATAAACAGTGCAAATACTTATCTCCGCGGCTTCATTCATTCTTGTCTTTATCATCGTGGCGCTGGCGCATGAATTGGGCCATTTTGTCTGGGCAAAAAAGGCCGGGATAGGAGTGCTCGAGTTCGGCATAGGGTTCGGGCCCAACATTTTCAAAAAAGAATATAAAGGGACGGTGTATTCGGTGAACCTGATCCCGATACTTGCTTTTGTAAGGCTTGCCGGCCTGGATGAGAACGAAGACGAAAAAGGCTTCCCGAAAGCGGAACAATACGGCTCAAAATCCCCCCTGCAAAAGCTGTCCTCCATCGCCGCCGGGCCTTTGATGAACCTGGTGCTGGGCGCCGTAATTTACAGCCTTTTGGCCATGACGTTCGGGCTTCCGTATACAAGCGATGTTGTTTTGGGCGTTGCCGAAGGCTCTCCCGCACAAATAAGCGGCCTTATGGCCGGCGACAGAATCGTCCTGTTCAACGGAAAAAAGGTTGGGGACATGAACCTGATGATATCCGAAATACATCAGAGCGCCGGCAAGGAGGTCTCTCTTTCGGTGCTTAGGAACGGAGAGGAATTCTTGATCCGGGCCGTCCCCCGCTACGACGAAAAAATGAAGGCAGGGCTGCTCGGCTTCTCGCTGCAAAGCTCATATAAGAGATACGGGGCTTTATCAGGCATATTCGAAGGCCTGAAAAAAACCGCTCAGCTATCTGTTATGATCATGGTCATATTCGGACGGCTGATCACCGGACAGATCGCCGTTACCGGGCTTGCCGGCCCGATAGGGATCGCTCAGTTCAGCGGGCAGGCCGCCCTACAGGGGCTCCCCGCGTTCCTCAGCCTGGTCGCTTTTATAAGCATCAATCTGGCTGTCTTCAACCTTTTGCCGATCCCCGCGCTGGACGGAGGCAGGATAGCATTCATACTTATAGAAGCCGTAAGAAGAAAGCCGTTCCCTCTGGAAATAGAGAACAAAATACATCAATGGGGACTTGTGGGCCTGCTCGGGTTCTTCGCGTTCGTCTCTCTCAACGATATTCTGAGGATAGTGTTCAAATAGCTAAAGGATACGCCTGTCTGGCGGTTTGTTTTGCCTTTTGTTCAAAATAGAGCTTGTCTCTGCCGGCCCTCTCGCGCTCATCAGCGACCGACAGCTCCATATGCTCCTGCGCAGCCGCGTATATGACATCAAGCCTGTGGACGGCCTCCAGTATAAAGGCTCTTATCGCTTCAAGCTTTTGGGACAGCAGTTTTTCGGCCCTTTTTTTCTCCGCTATCCTGGCCTTCATTTTCTTTTCAAGCAATCTTTGTTCTTCGGCCAGCTCTTCTTCTCTTTTTGCCGCTGCTCTGCGTCTTGCTTCGGACTGCTTTTCGACCAATTCATACAGCGCCTTTAAAAGCAGGTACGTGGACCAGTCTTTAAACAACTCCCGCGGAGATTGAATTGATGCGGTTGTTGATCGAGTTTCTTTTTTTGCTTCGTAACAACGGGGATTAGCTGCTGTTTGAGTTCCGGCTTCAGGCTTCCCGGTATCTGATCGATTAATGGCCTTGTTGAGGTCCGCACAAAGCTCTGCTATCCGGGCCGATTCCTCCAAGATGGTGATCTTGGAAGACAGATAGCGGTCGGCCAATCCTTCCGGGGCTTTTTCCCAGATCTGCCGCCACATATCATCGGAAATGGTAGACTCGTTCGTATCGGTAACGACCGCCTGTTCAGCGGCCTGCGCCGCCACAAATACCGCCCCGGCAAAGTCCGATAGGTCTTCCGCCACAGATCCCTCTTTAGGATTTTGCACGATCTCTTCGATCTTTTCCCTGGCCCCCTTTAGCAGCTCGGCCTGAGCGGTCCTCAGTTCGGTCAACAACGCGGCTATCGAGCCGATCATTTGCTCATTATTCTCCAGGAAAGTCTGGTCTATTATATTTGCTGCTCTCATTTTCGGGATCACTACTTCCGTCGCGGCTTTTGTCATCCCGGCAATATCCCCTTCGACAATGCAGCTGGAAAAGCCTTCAAGGCCTTTTTTCATGCTAGAAATATCCTGAAGTATTCCCAAATGCTCGTCCGGATCGGATATCACGGCAATGTTTTCTCCGGGAAAATTCAATATTGTTACCGCAAGCGG
>CAZRTO010000012.1:0-15171 GCA_964603025.1 uncultured bacterium
GGTGGCACAATCGCTGGCCGAAGAGAAGATGGAAGAAATAATGTCAAAGCCTTATGCCCTGGTTAGCTCTGAAGCTTCGACGCCTTTTACAGGGGGTTTCTCTTCCTATGTGTCGAGCGTGAACGTGGACTGGGTATCAGACTCTGATCTTGACGCCTCGACCGGGAGCAATACCGGATACAAAAGGATAAGAGTCTCCGTGTCAGCTCCTTTGCTTTCCGCTCCAGTAATGCTTGAGTCTATAAGGACGGACTACTGATGGCAAAACGATCTAGAAAAGGCTTTACGATCATCGAGCTTGTCATCTCAATGGTCATCATCGGCATAATCGGGTCGGTGGTGGCCGTTTACAATCTCCAGGCTTTTAGGAGCTGGGCATTCGCGGATAAACAGTCCCGTCTCACGGCTTCCACGCGAAACGCTCTTTACCGGATGATGAGGGAGATAAAGGCCGCCAAAACGCCTTCAGGCATCCTGATCTGGGAGCCTTCAGTTCTTTCTTTCAGGGACACTTCGAACGCCGTCGTAACGTACTCGCAGAGTGGAACAAGGCTTTACAGGGGGGCGGATGTTATCGCCGAAGACCTCCTGGACCCGGGCGGGCTGTCGTTCACTTACCTTAGCAGCGCGGGGACGCCTGCCGCGGTGAAGAACGATATCAGGGTGATCTCCGTGCGCCTGTCAACACAAAACGGCAGCTGCAGGTTCAATACAGGGTCTGCGGCGCGGATAAGGATCAATTAGATATGAAAAACAGAAAAGGCGTGTCGGTCATCGCGGTGGTCATAACGATGATGCTGGTGCTTATGATATCCCTTACCGCGGCTTCGCTGATCGGAATATCCGCCAGAAGCGCGGCTGATAATCAGATATCCCTGAAGGCTTTTTATATCGCGGAAGCCGGTATCCAGCACTATATGAAACAGCTCTCCGCTGATCCGGACTGGAGCGTGCCTCCGTCAGGCGGGAGCAAAAGCTTTTCAGGCGGCAGTTTCAACATATCATGGTCCGGTGCTTCCAAGGACAAAATAACCGTTGTGTCTACGGGCACTTTGCCTGTCGGCGGAAAGAACTATACAAGGACCGTACGTACAACAGTTGACCGAAATCCTTGGGGATTTACCGGGAATTATATACTTTACCCGCTGGCGGTAAATACAGGAGCATCTCCTACAAATATAACGTTCGTATATTTAACCGGAGGGGATATGCTTCTCGGTAACGATGTCAGGGTTTTTGCCGCATTAGGCAGCGGTGATGTGCAATCGACCGGCTCCGTATATAAACCTGGCTGGTTCACCTGGAGAAGGGACAGCGCCAACAGCGATCAGAGCATAGCGTCAAACCTTCCGATATTGAACACATCACCTTATGACAGCGAACTTGCTATAGCGTCAAGCTATTCGCCTGCCGGCACTGTCACTCTAAGCGGGAATCAGACCTTGTCAGGCTATACATACATCAACGGAGATCTGGTGATAGACTCCAGTGCCAAGATCAATGCCGGATCCGTGCCTCCGACGATAGTTGTTACTGGCAACATAACCATGAACGGAGGCACATATTCCAACAGAACCGTCATTGCTGACGGCATTAAGATGATATCTGGAGGCAGCACGATAATAGGAGGCCCGGTGGCTGATACTAACAACTATGTGCGGATCGGAAGCGGGAATGTTCTATATTCTTCAGATGGTTTCTTGGCCAGGGGGCTTTCCTACACGGCAGGTGCATCAGGGGACGGGAATGGAGCTTCCTTTATCACGCCGCAAGATTTTAACGGGAGTCTTGGCGGGGATATGTACGGACTTATTTACTGCGGAGGGGAGCTCAGTCTCACCGCCGGGACAGCATTCCATGGCAATATCGTTGCCGGATATGTGGACAATATAAACATCTCTTATTTAGCTCTTTCGCCGACTTCTGTGAATTACTCCAGCATATTAGGCCTGCCGACAACGACTCAGATGGATATAACGGATTGGGGAGAAGAATAACGGGAATCTTGACCTATAGAGGGAAACTGAGATAGAATTGGTGGCAAACACATAACAATGGCAAGTAAGATCCTCGGTATAGATATAAGGGTCCGCGCGGTAAAGGTCGTTGAGATAAGCAAAACGCCCAAGGGTCCGGTGTTGGAGCACTGGGCTATGGCCGAGATACCTGCTGAAGCGCTGGGAAGGCATCCAGAACAGGAGAATGCCCAGGCTTCCGCTCTTAAAGACCTTCTCCATAAGAACAAATTCACATGTAAGAGGGCTGTTATCACTATTGGCGGTCCTGATGTTATCATCAAACGCATCACCCTTCCTCCGATGCCGCCGAACGAGAGACCAAGAGCGATCAGGCTCCAGATGGAAAAGTTCCTTCCTTACGCAGCGGAAGACGCATTGATCGACTTTTATGGAATATCCTCAGGAAATTCGCCGAACGCACAGGCCAACGGAGGCAAGAAGTCCCCTGCCACATATGAATCCCACGAATATCTGGTTGCCTGCGCAAGCGCCGAAGCGGTAAGGCATCTATTGGATGTGGGCAAAAAGGCGGGGTTAAAGGTAGTGTCGGTGTCGGCCGCACCGGTTTCGTTAAAGTCCGCTTATCAGCCCCTGCTGGGCAGCGAAGATACCGCCGTCATATATCTGGGGAAACATTCGACCAATATAGCTGTATTCAGGGATAAGGAGCTTTTTCTGAACAGGGAGATCGGCCTGGGCGGGGATTCGATCACGCAGGCCATGACCGGCACGGTGGTGTCCGACAGGGGCAAGATCGAGCTTGATTTCGCGGCAGCAGAAAAACTCAAGCTGGAAGAGGGGATCCCTCTGGATTTTGAAGAGTACACCAGAAGGACCGGCGTCGCAGGCGACGAGCTTTTCGCGATGATGCGCCCGGCGGTCGAAAAGATAGAGACGGAGATCCTGCGGTCGTTCGAGTATTTTGGACTTAAAAATCTCAGGATAATAATGACCGGCGGAGCGTCCCGGACCAAGCAATTGCCGGAAGCGATCGCCGCGGCGCTTAAGATGCCCGTGGAAAGGTCCGATCCGCCGATAGCTTCTCCCAAAAATGCCGGCAAATACCTCGGTCAGCTTTCAGCGGCTATCGGGGCCGGGCTGGACGAAGGGAAAAAAATAAATCTTCTTCCCGAGGAATATAAGAACAGATGGGCGGCGATCGCCGGAAAGATCTATTCAAATCCGGTGTATATCGGATCGGCTGCCGCAGTTGCCGCTGTCCTTATATTCATATATCAGTCCCTTGTGCTCAGCGGCCTGCAAAAGGAACTTGCCTTCGAGCGTGCCAGATACATGTCCGAAGAGCCCGCCGTAAAGACTTCACAGGCGATCAACCGAAGCCTGCAGGGATCTGGAGATATCGGAGGTGATCAGTTCGTTGTCTTTCTTAAGGATCTTGAATCTGTTGTTCCTGCGAATACATGGCTTACCAAGATCGAATATTCGAGGTCGTCCGGCAAACTGATCATCAACGGGATCTCGGCGGGGGCCGTTACCGAGCTGGCTTCATCGCTCAAGTCAAATCCTATAATTAACTCGGCCGAGATCGCACAGTTCTCAAAGACCAGGGACCGAGAGGGATATTTTGAGTTCTCCATACTTTGCGGAGTGAGAAAATGAAATTGAATAAAAGGGAACAAATTCTGTTCTACGCTGTTATCGTTCTGGCGATCTTTTTCGTGTGGTATCAGTTCATTTTCAATCCGATATCGCAGAAGATATCATCAGCCAGGAGCGAGATCGGCAACCTCAGGCTTAAACAATCCGGGGTGGCACAGGTTTCCGCTGGGAACAAACAATTTAAACTTCTGCCCAAGAATATCCAGGTTGAAAAGCTTGCGGTCCACGCATCAAGGTCGAGAGCTCTTGAGGTGCTGTCGGTAAGCACCGGTACAGAGGGAGATATTATCAGGGTGGAAATATTATGTAAAGGAGGTCTTCAGGCGTTAAAAGAATATCTGGGGTCGTTCAGTGGTCTCGAGCTTCCGGTTCAGGTAGAGGAGGTCAATATCGAGACCGATATTTCCGGGCTGAGCATAAGAACGGTTCTTGCCAGCTATTTTGACAAGACTTTGTAGAAAGAAATAAGGAGGTAGTAAGATGAAAAAGACGATGTCCCTTTTGACCGTGTTCATCCTGTTCCTGTCCGCTCCAGTGCTTGCCAGAGACCTGTTCTATCAGGCAAGGCAGGAAGCCAGGGCCGAAAGGCCTGTGGCGGTACCAGCCCAGGTCCAGCAGGCTGAGATAAACTATTCCATGCAGACGTTCAAGCTGGAATACGTAAAGGCCCAGGGGGTGAGGGAGACCATAGCTTCTATATTGGGCCCCGGCGAAAGCGTTTCATATAACGAGGCTACCAACGCGGTGATAGTAAGGGCCTCAGCGAGCAATCTGGCCAGGGTCGAAAAAGTGATCTCCGAGATCGACAGGGCTCCTCTGCAGGTCCATGTTGAGGCCAAGATTCTGGAACTTAAGAGCGGCCAGGGCGAGACCGCGAACCCCTCGTCGATGGGTTTCAGCTGGCAGTATACAAGCCCCACCAACCGCAATAATATGGCTCAGTTCTTTGCAACGGCAGCTCCCACACAAGGTGCGGTAGCGGCAGGCCTCTACGCACAGCTTCTCGGAGCCGATGTAAGCGCATTCTTGCAGGCTCTAGAGACCAGTATCGGGTATGATTTTGTTGCCGCTCCCTGGATCACGGCCGTTAATCACCATGAATCCGAGATCCTTATCGGCGGCCGTATAGGGTACAGGAACCTGCTTGCCACCACTACCGGAACACTGCAGGAAGTACAGTATCTTTCGGTCGGTACAAAGCTCAGGTTCACGCCCCATATAAGCAAGGACGGCTTCATAAAAATGAGCATCAATCCTTCGCTGAGCGACGGCGTGCTGGTCGATGGGGTGCCGCAGGAATCGATAACCGAGACCAAGAATACTGTTGTGGTCAAGGACGGCCAGACGATAGTTATCGGCGGTCTTACAAAGGACTATAAGAACGAGAAAACAGTAGGCGTTCCTTTCTTGAGCGGCATACCGTTCTTCGGAACACTGTTCAGGAGAAAAGAGCTTATCTCGGAAAAAAGGGAGCTGATGGTGCTTATCACGCCGCATATAGTCACGCCCGAATATCTCAAGACGATGAACAACAGGGCGGCACAGCTTGAAGGCAGGCAGGATAAGGAAAAGGTCACACCGCTTGAACTTTTAAAATAAGCGGCCCCTTTGCGGACCGGGTGAAATTCTTTCGGATTTGTGTCGATACATAGATGGTTGCTGACAGTTCATCTAGAGTCGAAACGGAGATGATATAACATGAATGTTCAGGTCAGAAAGAAAAGGATACTGGCGGCTGACGATGCCAGGGACTGGATAGAGGTCGTCAAGGTACAGCTTGAAGCCCAAAATTATGAGGTGGTGACGGCCTATGACGGCGCGGAAGCGCTGGAAAAAGCCCGCACGCAGTCGCCTGACCTGGTCCTTCTTGACGTGATGCTCCCGAATATGAGCGGGTTTGAGGTCTGCCGTATGCTCAAGTTCGATAAAAAGTTCCAGAATATCCCTATAGTTCTCCTGACATCCAGGGACTCTCAAAAGGACCGCCTCACGGGAAAAGAGGTCGGGGCCAACGAGTACATCCCAAAATACAACTTTTCCGACGTGGCCATAGGCAAAGTTCAAGAGCTTGTGGGGAACTGATAGTGGCCGAACAGCAGCAGATAAAAATAGCGCTTGACGAAAAGACCGCCGCGGGCAGGTACAGCAACATTGCGTTGATATCACATTCGGAGAACGAGTTCGTGGTGGATTTTGTGTTCGCCCACCCGCCTGCCGGCAAGGTCGTATCCAGGGTGATAATGTCCCCGTCGCACGCCAAAAGGTTCTTAAAAGCTATTAGCGAGAATATTTCCAACTTTGAAAAGAAATTCGGACCTGTCAAAGAAGCTCCGGAGCCCCCGAAATTCGGCATAAACCTTGGCGCGAACTGACTGCCGGCTTTGCGGGTCCCAAGAGCCTTTTCTTTTTGTGTCAGCAGACGGCCTCGATTACTTTAGATGTCCCTCCTGCCTTGCCACATTTCTTGATCCATTATTCCATCTGGGCCCTGAAGAGGAAAGAGCCCGCTACGCGCATCATAAGAACGACCCCTCGGACAGCGGATACAGAGAGTTTTTGAGCAAGCTTTCCGTTCCTCTGTTGGAGCGGCTGGGCGCTCCAAAGAAAGGCCTTGACTTTGGCTGCGGTACGGGGCCGGCGCTTGCACAAATGCTAGAAGAAGCGGGACATCAAGTTTCTCTGTACGACCCTTTTTTCTATCCGGACGGGCCAGCCCTCGAGAAAAGGTACGATTTTGTCACCTGTACCGAAGTCTTTGAACATCTTCATCAGCCCTCACAGGAACTGGAGCTTTTGGACCGCCTTCTCAGGCCGGGAGGGACCCTTGCGGTCATGACATGTTTCCAGACGGACGATGCCCGGTTCAAGGACTGGCACTACCGGCGCGACCCGACGCATGTGATCTTTTACAAAGAGGAAACGATGCTAAAGATAGCCCAAATATTCGGGTGGATACCGGAGATCCCCGAAAAGAATGTGGTTTTTTTCAAGAAAAGTCGGCAAGCTCCCTGAGCATGCTTGTAAGTCCAAGAGGAACGGCAACCTCAGATTTGGTTATACAACCACCATGCGTGTTTATTCCACCCAGAAGCTCTGGATATTCCCTGAAAGCATTGTCAAAACCTTTTGTCATGGCAATTATATAGGGAAGTGTCGCTGACGTAAGCGCTCTTGTAGCGGTCCATGGGTTCATCCCCGGCATATTGGCCACGCAGTACATAACCGTGCCTGGAACGGAAATATCCCCGAATTCATGCTGTTTGAGCGTATTGTCCACTATATAAGTCGGTTTAGCATGGGTCGTCGGATGTGTCTGTGTAGAATTGCCCCCCTGGTCGACGGCAACGTCCACTATGACCTTTCCGGGTTCGGTATTGCGGAAGAAATCATCATTGACCAGCTTTGGCGCCGGGGCTCCGGGGATCAGCGCGGCGCAGATCACGGTATTTGCCCAGCGGAGACCGTGTTCAATGTTCTTATCAGTAGCTTTTTTAAATGCCAGATGCTCTCCTATATTCATGGTTGAAAACCTGTAATCCCGATTTTCGGCGATATTTGCCAGATGATTCATCGGGGCGGCCGGGTTCAGATCGAGTATCCTTACTTTTGCGTTGAGCCCGAGAGCTACTGCAGCCGCGTAACTGCCAACGACCCCGCCTCCGAGTATCAATACGTTCTGCGGTTCGGCCGCTTGAGAGAATCCGTACATAAGACGCCCCATCGCTCCGTGCGGATAGCCCAGGGATGATGCAACCATCGGGGCCTGCATGCCGGCTATTATACTCATAGGTATGAGCATTGGTATAGAGCCGTCCTCTTTCTGTGTGGTCTCATAGGCCCAACATGTGGCTCCGGTCTTTGCAGTCCTGCTCGCCAGGTCCCTGTCAGCTGCCAGATGCCAGATGCAGATATGTAAAAAGCAGCGGCTGATAAGCTTCCATCATATAGAACTCATTTGTTTTGCCGTACGATGATCCGTCTATCGGCTCCTTTACCTTTACTACCATATCGCAGTTCCACACAATATTCGGATCCTCGGCAATGAACGCTCCCGCCTGTTCGTATTGAGCGTCCGTAAAGCCGCTTCCTATCCCGGCTCCGCTCAATATACTTACCGAAATATCCGGTCTTGTTTTTAGCACTGCGGCTATCCCGGAGGGTGTCATCCCGACGCGTCCTTCCCCTTGTTTTATCTCGGCAGGGACGCCTATGGACCTTATATTCCTTGCCGAGAAAGACCTGAGCAATGCGGGACTTGCTTTAACCGCCGGTACTGTTGCCATATTATTCTCCTCAGTAATAAAAAATACTATCCAAATGGTTATCGACTCCTTATGTTGAAAATTTCACTGTTTATGATATTCTTATTGAAAATAGCGGAGGCCTATACAATGTATATTTTTCCGGTAATGGCACTTGTTCTGGCAGTATTTCACATCTTTATTGATAAGAAGTCCAGAAATATCGGAAAGATAGTTGAAATGCTGCTCCAGTATATGCTGGTTTTGGTGATCGGGATTGGAGGTCTTTTTGCTTTTTACGGCCATGCTTTTTTGTCCGAAAAGATAGCGCAAAGCATCGGTTGGCAGCCGGGGAGCCCCTTTCAGTTTGAGGTGGCGGCAGCGAATCTGGCTTTCGGAGTATTGGGGATCCTGTGCGTCTGGTTCAGAAAAGGCTTTTGGCTTGCTACGGGGATAGGAGTGTCGGTCTTCTATTTCGGGGCCGCGTTCGTGCATATAAGGGAAATGATCGAAAGATACAATTACGCGGTTAATAATGCCGGGTCGATGCTCTGGGTGAACGATATAGGCATTCCCTTGTTCCTTCTTACGCTTCTGGGGGCGTATTTTTTCATGAACAGAAGATCTATCCTATAAGCACAAAGGGGATCAGCCTTTTCCGAGCAGTACCATCCCGAGATATATAACGGCGACCACAACTATCCCGACCACCGCCGATACTGCTATCCCGTTGAACAGCCGGCTGTTACGGTGTTTGCCCATGAGCAGTCTGTTATTTGAAAGCAGCAGTATGAATATAAGGAGCACCGGCGTTATCAGTCCGGCTACCACCTGGGCCAGGATGATGAGGGGGAATATAGGAATTCCCGGGATAAGCACAAAAATGGCGCCGGCTACCACAAGCCCGGTGAATATCCTGTAGAACGTGGGGGCCTCTTCAGGGCGCTTGTTAAGGCCGTTCTCAAACCCGAACGCTTCGCATACGGCATAAGCGGTGGTCAACGGCAGGAGGAATGTGGCAAGCACTGCCGAAGCCAGCAACCCTATGCCGAAAAGTATAAAGGCAAATTCGCCGGCAAGCGGCCGCAGAGCCATGGCCGCGTCTGATATATCGCTGATCCTGACACCGTGCTTGAAAAGCGTGGCTGCCGAGGCGATTATTATGAAAAAAGATATCGCGTAATCCGACAGGAATGAGCTCAGCCATACCTCCCAACGGACAAAATTGATATGTCTTTTAGTCAAGCCCTTGTCCACTATCATAGATTGGATGAAGAACAGCATCCACGGTGCGATAGTGGTCCCGACAAAGGCCACCATCAGCATAAGATAATCGCTGTTCATCTGTATCGAGGGCACAAAGGTCTGCCTGAGAGCCAGCTCCCAATCTGGCTTGGCCATAAAGGCCGAGCCTATATAGCTTAGGACCACCATGGAGATCACCAGCAGGCCTCTCTCGACTATCTTATAGGTGCCTTTGTGTACCAGGTACCATATAGCGACAGCGGCCGCCGGCACGAAAAAGTAGCGCGATACCCCGAACATCTCTATTCCGCCGGCGAGACCCCCAAAATTGGAGATTATCGTGGCCATGTTGGCTATGGAAAGGCACAGTACCGAAAAAGCCGCCCACCTAAGGCCGAAATTCTCCCTTATCAGGTCCATCAGCCCTTTGCCGGTCACCACTCCCATCCGCGCGCACATATCAAGCACTACAGTCAGGGCGATGGTTATTATAAGCAGTACCCAGAGAAAGCTGTAGCCAAAGTGCGCGCCGGCCGCCGAATTGCTGGCAATGCCCCCGACGTCATTATCCCCGATGGCGGTCAGCAGACCCGGCCCCATGAGAGAGAAAAAAACAAATATTTTGGCTAGTCTCAAGAAAATTCCCCTTTGGAAGGCGCTACAAAACCTATTATATAAGCTTTGCAAGCCGAGCACAATGCGGTTTTTCCGGATTTCCTGGGGTAGAATTGTGATATGAAGCGGGAAAAGCGTTATTTTATAAAGACTTACGGCTGTCAGATGAACGAGAACGATTCCGAGATAATGGCGGGGATCCTTGAGTCAAAAGGCTACAGGCCTGCGGATAACGCCGCTTGTGCCGATATCATCATCGCCAATACCTGTTCGGTGCGTGACGGCGCGGAAAGAAAAGCAAAAGGATTTATTGCCGACCTTGTCCATCTCAAAAAAAAGAATAAAGACCTGCTTATAGGCATAACAGGTTGTATGGCGGAGAGAATGGGGGAGGAGCTGCTGAAAAAATATAAGTTCGCGGATTTTGTTCTGGGGCCGAATAAAGAAATGGAGCTGCTAACAATAGGCCCTCACCCCTTACCCCTCTCCACAAAGTGGAGAGGGGAAGAGCGAAGCGAAGGGGTGAGGGTGGGTGACTCCCCTTTTTTCAAAGATTCTTCCATTGCCAAAAGGGAAAATGCCGTCAACGCCTGGATCACGATAATGGAGGGCTGTGACAATTATTGTTCCTATTGCATCGTTCCTTACGTCCGCGGCAGAGAAAAAAGCCGTCCCGTTAAGGATATTCTCCGCGAGATAGAAAACCTTGACAAGAGTATTTTCAAAGAAGTCACTCTTCTCGGGCAGAACGTGAATTCGTATGAGTTCGGTCTCGCGGACCTGCTCAAGCAGGTATCTGCAGTGGACGGCATACACAGGATAAGGTTCATGACCTCGCATCCGCGCGATATGAGCGATGATATCATCCGGGCCGTTGCGGAAAATGACAAGGTCTGTGAGTATTTTCATCTGCCTCTGCAGAGCGGCGATGATGATATATTAAAGGCAATGAACCGCGGTTATGATACGGCTTATTACCGGCGGCTTGTCGGCAAGATACGCGACCTGGTTCCTTCCGCAGCCATAACTTCCGACGTTATAGCCGGTTTTCCAGGAGAGACCGACAGGAATTTCCAAAACACACTGGACCTGGTCCGGGAATTGGAATTTGATACCGTGAACACCCTGGCATTTGATCCGCGACCGGGGACAAAGGCCGAAAAACTTTCCGGCCGTCTGACAAAAGGGGTCATCTCGGACAGGCTTCAGAGACTGATGCGCACTGTCGAGGACGTGACAGCCGCCAAGAACTCCAAGCTTGTCGGAGGGGCCTTTGAGCTCCTTGTGGAATCCCCAGGCATAGGCCGCACCAGGGCCAACAAGATCGTTAAATTCAAAGGAAGCGGCATAAAACCGGGAGATCTGATAACGGTCCGCATAACTGCCGCCAAGTCGTGGGTATTGCAGGGAGAGATAATAGGTTGATATAATAAGTATGGAGGAAGAATAATGACCAGCGACAACAACTGTTCGATGATGCTTTTTTCAGGGACTTCTTCGCCCGAACTGGCCTCGGAGATCGCGTCGGGGATCGGCAAGAACCTGGGCGAGATACAGATATCCAAATTCCCCTGCGGAGAGATATACGCCAGGCTCAAGCAGAATGTAAGAGGGCAAAGCGTATTCGTGGTTCAGACCGGCACCTCCAACGTCAATGAAGAGATGATGGAGCTTTTTATTATCATTGACGCTTTAAAGCGCGCTTCCGCGAAGAGCATAACAGCTGTCATCCCGCACCTTCCCTATGCCAGACAGGACCGCAAGGCCGCTTCCCGTGAGCCGATATCCGCGCGGCTTTTGGCAGATCTGCTGACGACTTCAGGGGTCAACAGGGTGATAACTATGGACCTGCACTCCGACCAGATACAGGGTTTTTTCAACATCCCCGTTGACCATTTGACGGCAACGCCGCTGCTCGCGAACTATATAAAGAGCAAGAACATAAAAGACCCGATAATAGTGGCTCCCGACACCGGCCGCGCAAAAACCTCGAAGAAGTTCGCGGACAGGATCGGCGCGCCGCTGGCGATCATACATAAACAAAGGCCGGAGCACAGCAAATCCGAGGTCATGCATGTGGTAGGAGATGTCAAAGGCCGGAGCCATATAATAGTGGATGACATGATAGATACGGCCGGTACGGCCACGGCCGGAGTAAAAGCCCTGCTCGAAATGGGGGCCAACAATGAAGTATATCTCATGGCCACTCACCCGATATTTTCCGGGCCGGCGGTCGAGCGCATAAACAAGGCGGGTTTTAAAGAGGTCATAGTTACCAACTCTGTTCCGATCTCCGCCGACAAAAAGATCAACGGCCTTAAGGTGTTGTCCATCGCCCCCATAATGGGGGAGGCGATAAGACGGGCTTATGATAATCTGTCAATAAGCTCGCTGTTCGATTAGAAAATTGTCGGGGCGGGTTTTAAACCCGCCCGTACGAAATATAAGAATGGATAATGAATAAAGAAACAAAAATAGGTTTGATAGGATTAGGTACCGTGGGCGGGGGCATCGTCGCCGTTCTCAGGGATAATTCCGCGTATATAAAGGACAAAACAGGGGTCATGATTGAGCTGGCAAAAGCCGCTGATGCCGATCCTTCAAAAGGCAAACAGCTGGGGCTTGGTCAGGATGTTTTTTCTACTGATGCAAAAGATATCATAAACGATCCCGAAATATCGATAGTTATTGAAGCCATAGGAGGCGAAAAGCCAGCGCTTCAATTTGCTTTTGATGCCCTCAAAGCCGGCAAGCATTTTGTTACCACCAACAAAGAGCTCATAGCAAAGCACGGAGCTGAAATACTGTCTCTGGCCAAAGAAAGAGGCCTTTGGGTGCTCTTTGAGGGGTCTGTAGGCGGAGGGATCCCCATAATAAGCCAGTTGCGCAGGGGGCTCTCGGCGAACAGGATCGAAGAGGTCTTTGGCATAGTCAACGGGACAACGAACTACATACTTTCCAAAATGACCGAAGAGAACATGGAGTTTTCACAGGCTCTCAAAATTGCCCAGGAGAAAGGGTTCGCCGAAAGCGATCCCAGGAACGATATAGAAGGCTATGACGCCTCTTACAAAGCTGCGATACTTGCCTCCACTGCTTTTGACGTCAAGATCAACTGGGACAGCGTCCCGTTCGAGGGGATAAAGAGAATATCTCTGGAGGACGTGGAGTTCGCAAGGGAGATGGGGTATGTAATAAAGTTACTTGCAATAGCCAAGCAGGAAAAAGATGTCGTTGACGTAAGGGTACATCCTACGCTGGTCAGCATATCTCACCCGCTCGCCTCTGTTAAGGACGCTTTTAACGCTATTTATGTAAAGGGCAGCGCCGTGGGACAGGCGATGTTCTACGGCAAGGGTGCGGGAAGCCTGCCTACGGCTTCCGCGGCGATAGCCGACTGTATAGAGATAGCGTCTTCAGGCAACGCCCCTTTTTATCCGAAGCTTAAGGATGCCAGGCTGAAAAGCCCGGACGAAACAGAGGGCAGATATTATATCAGGCTCAAAGCCGCTGACAAGCCGGGGGTGCTAGCGGGCATTTCGGGGGCTTTCGGGGAAAAGAACGTAAGCATAAAGAGCGCGCTGCAGAAAGAAACGGTTGATAATGCCGCCACAATTGTTATAATAACTCATAACGTCAACGCGAAGAATTTTTCCGACGCGATGGAGAAAATCTCCGGACTGCCTGCCGTTAAAGAGATCGGCAGTGTAATCCGGGTAGGAATGGAGAGCTGAAAATGATCGGGATACTTTCGCCGGTAATGAAAAAGGTGGTCGAGGAAGAGGAGAGCTATCCGTCCCCGTCGGCCAAGACCAAGATCAACAAAGCCATAGGCCGCTATAAGCTGCTTTCCAAGGCCCAGAAATGGAAAGAGCATATGGACGATATAAGATTCGCTTTAGCGGACCTTTTGGTAGCGCGCGGGGAAGAGGACGATTACAGGGAAGCTCTGTCCCACTATAATACGATCATCTCAAAGACCCACAACCAGATGCTGAAAGGCCGTTCAATGATAGGCAAGGCCGAACTGGCCATATCCGGTGTGGCCAAAATGACCGAGGACGAGGCGATCGCCCTGTGTAAAAAAGGCTGTGCTCTGCTCAAAGGTAAGCTGGATGATTTTTTTGTGGCAAAAGGCATAGCCGTCGAGGCGGAGCTTCTGGTAAAAGAGGGAGGGCGCAAAGAGATCAGGGAGGCCTCAAAGCTGTTCGGCAAGCTCATCGGCAACAAAAAGGCCCATCCGTACTTTCGCGCGCGCGCCCTTGTAGGCCGGGCCGAGCTGGCCCTGTATTTCGGTCTGGATTCGCTGTCCAACGGTATAAAGATGTGTGAAGAGTGCCTCGGCATATTCGCGGAACGTCCGCTGGACTATTTCGCGGTGAAAGCTAGAGTGGTCGAGGCCGAGCTCCTGGTCAGAAGGGGTGCCTCATCCGATCTGCACAAGGCCGAGAGCCTGTGTCAAAAAGCTATAATTTCACCCGTACATAAGGACCTGGTAGCCAGGGCTAAACTGGTACTCGCGGAAATATCAAAAAAAGACAAAGCGCAACGTCTATTTGACGAGGTATTCGAGCAGGACGGTTTGGACCCTTATCTCATAGAAAAAGCCAAGATAGTGGAAAAAGCGGCCAAAAGCAGGTTCAACTAGGAGATCCCCAGCAGGGACTTTATCTGAGGCAGCGCCTGTTTGGCGCATTCTTCGCCAAGTTCGACCAGATATCCCGCCTTGTCGAGTTCAAGAGAGGTCACCTTCTCTTTTATAGGTGTCAGCAGCACGTCGCAGTTCTTTTTTGGGTCCTTATTCTGGTTGAGAATGAAAAGGTCAAGCGCTCTGTCGAATATTTCAAGGACATTGTTGAAGCAATCGATCTTTTCTATCCTTGGGATCACATCAACCCCTATGACAAGATCGGCCCCCATTTCTCTGACGGTCGTTGATGGGAGATTCTCTTCAAGCACGCCGTCAACCAGCAGGTGATGTTCGGTCTTGAGCGGTATGTACATCCAGGGGAAAGAACAGGAAGCCCTTACGGCCTTGTAAACTTCTCCTTTGTTCAGGATGAGCTTCTTGCCCGTGGCTATGTCTATCGCGACCGCCGAGAAAGGGATCTCCATTTCCGGGAAGGTTTTTTTCCCGATAAGGTCTATCACGAACTTTTCTATCTCTTCACTGGAGACAAGCCCTGTTTTTGAAAGGACTATCCTGAAAAAATGTTTCCATTTCACTTTTGAAGATATCTCCATCATAGTGGTAATGTTCACCCCTCCCGCATAGAGGGAGCCGATAAGCGATCCGACGCTGGTACCGGCTATATAGTCTATGGGGATCCTGTGATCATGAAGTACTTTGAGCACGCCTATATGTGCCAGCCCGCGCGCGCCCCCGCCGGAGAGCGCGAGGCCGACTTTTTTCTTTTTGAAAGGGTTGAAGA
>CAZRTO010000012.1:15271-16637 GCA_964603025.1 uncultured bacterium
ACTATCCGGGGGTCAACAAAGTTGGCTGTGCCTACCGCGATCGCGTTTGCACCGGCCGCGAAGAACTCTTTTGCGTCCGAAGCGCTCATTATGCCGCCCATTCCTATGATCGGGATGCCCGGGATCGCCGCGCGGACCAGCCCTATCAGCTTAAGTGCCGCGGGTTTTATCGTTGGACCCGAAAGCCCGCCTGTTATCGCCTGGTTCTTCCCGGGTATGGTGACCGTGTGCTGGACGGTGTTTATCATAGACAGGATATCAGCGCCGCCTTCCGCCGCGGCTTTGGCGATAGAGGTTATATCCATGACATTGGGCGTCAGCTTGGCGATAAGCGGAAGACCGCACACGGCCCGCACCGATGAGATCACTTCTTTTGTCATCTGAGGGTCCTTGCCGAAAGCCAGGCAGCCTTTTTTCACGTTGGGGCAGGAGATATTAACTTCGATCGCGCTTATCCCTTCCCGGCGGCATAAGATCTCCGCGGTTTGAACGTATTCTTCCACGGTCTCTCCGGCAATATTGACGATAAGCGCCGTTTTGATCTTTTTAAGCTGCGGCAGATAATTCTCTATAAAATACTCCACCCCGTCGTTCTGAAGTCCTATAGAGTTTACCAGGCCGTTCTCTACTTCCATGAGCCGCGGCTGCGGATTGCCCTTTCTCGGCCTTATGGTGACCGTTTTTGTTGTTATGGCACCCAGCTTTTCAAGCGGCACCAGATCGGCGAACTCAAGGCCGAACCCGAACGTTCCTGACGCGACCGTTACGGGGTTTTTCATCTCAAGGCCCGCAAGATTTATTGCCATATTATTTCCTTTGCGTCAAAGACCGGGCCGTCCTTGCAGACACGCCTGTTGCCGCTTACTGTTTCGACCACGCATCCGAGACACGCCCCGATGCCGCAGGCCATGTACTCTTCAAGTGAGACCTGACATGGGACCCCTTTTTCAGCGGCTATCTCGCTTACCGCTTTCATCATGGCTTTTGGACCGCAGGTATAGATCACGCACTTCCCCGGATCGAGGGCCTCTATATAAGAGGAGTACAGTGCTGAAACGGTGCATTTCTCGCCGCACGAGCCGTCATCGGTGGAGATATACAGTTTTGTGCCTATCTTTGCGAAGTCCTGGCCGCAAAGAAGAAGATCTTTTGTCGTAGCCCCCATAAAGAAATGTGATGCGATCCCTTTCTTTTTCAGTTCTTCTTCGAGACAGTAAAGGGGGGCGCTTCCGCACCCGCCGGCTATCAATATGGCCGTCTTATTTTTATCGATGTCAAATCCGTTCCCGAGCGGACCGATGATGTCCAATTCGGCGCCTTTTTGCGTTCCTGACAGTATTTTTGTGCCTTTTCCGACAATATGGTA
>CAZRTO010000012.1:16737-18413 GCA_964603025.1 uncultured bacterium
CGGCGCCTTTTTGCGTTCCTGACAGTATTTTTGTGCCTTTTCCGACAATATGGTATATTATCGTGAACCCGTCATTGTTTATTTTGTGGATGGAAAATGGGCGACGCAGTAGAGGCAGGTCCTGCCTGCCGGCAGGCAGGTCGCGACCTGCCTCTACAGATGAATTACAAATCTGTATTTGTACGAATTGGCCCGGTTTGGCGTCCCGGTGAATATTTTTGGATGAAACGGTCAGTCTGTAGTAGTCGGGGGCGATCTTCACGTTCTCTAGGACAGCGCATTTTTCCTGGTAGATCATTGGTATAATTCTAACATATCGAAGCAGGAAGGCCCATAAAGGCCCGTAAGGGCTTAGAGGGCAGAAGGCAAAAAAGGTCAAAGCCTTATTAAGCCCTCCGCCTTTTCCCACTTTATGGGCCTTTAAGGGCCTTAGAACTTAGGGAGGTCAGCATATGAAAACCCACACCGACTACATAACCGTAAATACCAAGAAAGAAAAAGAGATCCTGAATATTACACCGCAGGTTGAGGATATCGTCGCAAAGTCCGGGGTGAAAGACGGCATGGCACTGGTATCGGCGATGCACATAACCGCGTCGGTCTTTGTGAACGACGAGGAACCGGGGATAAAGCAGGACCTCCTCGAATGGGCTGAGAACGTCGCGCCTGACCGCCCGGATTACAGGCATCATCAGACCGGGGAGTCAAACGGCGACGCGCATTTAAAATCTTTGTTGTTTAATCACGAAATAATTGTGCCTATCACAGGCGGCCGGTTAGATTTTGGCCCCTGGCAGCAGATATTCTACGGCGAATGGGACGGCCGGCGCAATAAACGGATTATTGTCAAGGTGATGGGGGTTTAGTAATTAACAATTTCCAAATGAACAATTAACAACGAGGTATTTGCGAGCCCTGCCTGCCGGAAGGTTAGCTTCACTCAGAATAGATATTAAGTGTGCGTAAGCACACTCTGTTGTTAATTGGGAAATTGTTAATTGTTTAGCCCTTCATTTTCTGAAATCCACCCCCAAAAATGACGATATATAAACAGAGGAGATGCAATATAAAAATTGCATAGTTAAGCCAAAAAATGAAAAGATTTGATCCCAAAAAGATGATATTTACGTTAATCGCGCTATTGCTCATTATGTCCGGCACCACAGTGTCCGGCGACCTGCGGTCCGAGAAGCTGAGGGCATTCCTGTATAGGTACCCCGGAACCCCTTTGATCCACCATATAGACGAGATACTGTACTGTGCGGACAAGTTTGACCTGGACTGGAGACTTTATGTGGCAATAGCCGGAGCCGAGAGTACTTTTGGGTTAAGATATCCCAAGCATACCAACAATCTGACAGGCTTTAACAGCTGCAATACCAGCTTCAGATCCATCAATGAGAATATTTACAGAACACACGAGGTCATAGCCACCTCAAAACACTACGCTAAATACCGCCGCACACGGGATCTAAAAGACCTTGTATACGTTTATAAAGGCGTGCCCCCCTACGACCATTACATCAGTACCGTCAAGTTCGTGTTTTGGAAGGTAAAGGACCGGGATATTTTTGAGACCTCACCGGGGAGGACGTTAGTCGCCTCTAGATGACGGTTACAAAAGGAACTTTATCTCTTTTTCGTGGATCCTGAACTCCGCGTCGATGAGTCCCACG
>CAZRTO010000012.1:18513-27807 GCA_964603025.1 uncultured bacterium
AAGGAACTTTATCTCTTTTTCGTGGATCCTGAACTCCGCGTCGATGAGTCCCACGGGTTCGCCGTCCATTTCAAGGAATACTTTTTCTTCGCTCTGCACGGACAGTGTTTTGCACCTTGCCGAGATGATCTTGGGGTTTGACAGATGGTTCCCGCTGTATATGGTCCCAATATCCCTCATTATCTCTCTTCTGTTCATTTCCTTTGCGACTATAACATCAAAATAGCCGTCGTCGATTATGGCTTTTGGAGCGATCATCATGCTGCCGCCGAAATACTTCCCGTTGGAAACGGTCGTGATCAGCGTCCGCCCCTCAAAAAGGTCCTTTCCATCGGCTTTTATCCGGACGGCGTGGTTCTTGAGAAAGCAGAGCGAGCGCAATACCCCAGCGAAGAAGGACGCCTTTCCTCCGAGGAGCTTTTTTGACCGGTTGACCAGTTCCGCGACATTCGCGCCAAAGCCTACGCTCGATTCATTTATGAACCTGCGGGTCTGCTTTGATCCGTCGCCGCACTGAAAATTGACTTCCCCCACATCTATCGGCGCCGGCACCGCGTTCAATATCCTTTGCAGCTGCGTTTGCACGGAAAGTCTCTCTATTCCCAGGCTCCTGGCAAAATCCTCGCCAGTGCCGCTGGGAAAATATCCAAGGCAGGGTTCTTTGCCGAAAATGCGCTTGCCCTCAAAAATACCGTTGACGACCTCATTCAATGTTCCGTCCCCGCCGACGGCAATGACCTTTGTATGGCCTTCTTTTACGGCGGCTGCAGCTATTTGGGTAGCTTCTCCCCTGACATTGGTGAGGATGGAGTCAAAATCGGCACCATCGTTCTCGAGCAGCGATCTGATATGCCGCCAAACAGCGCCTGTCTTGCCTCCCGCCGAAGCGGGATTTACGATAAAGAAGAGTTCTTTTGTCATTTCGTCCAGTCAACGCAAATTATAGCATTTGTATTATAATTGGGATTAACAATCCGGGTGAATAGGAGTAAAAAATGCCTAAGAGAACCGACATCAAAAAAGTGCTCGTGATCGGGTCAGGCCCCATAGTGATAGGCCAGGCGTGCGAGTTCGATTATTCCGGCACCCAGGCCTGCAGGGCTCTCAAAGAGGAAGGGTACAAGGTCGTGCTTGTGAACTCCAATCCCGCGACGATAATGACCGATCCTCAGACGGCCGACAGCACATACATAGAACCGCTTGATGTTACCCATGTCGAGAAGATCATAGAAAAAGAAAGACCGGACGCTCTTCTTCCCAACCTGGGAGGACAGACCGGCCTTAATCTTTCGGCGGAGCTCAGCCGGGCCGGAATACTGGCAAAGTACGGTGTGGAGCTTATAGGCGTAAAGGTAGACGCTATAGAGAGGGGAGAGGACCGCAAGGCTTTTAAGGAGGAGATGAAAAAGCTCGGAATAGATATGCCCAGAAGCGAGCTTGCATACAGCGTTGAAGAGGCAGAAAAGATCGCTGAAAAAATGGGATATCCGGTGATCGTTCGCCCTGCTTATACAATGGGAGGAGTCGGGGGAGGTGCGGTTTACAATCTGGACGAACTGCGCACGATCGTATCCAGGGGCCTCTCTGCCAGTCTTATCGGGCAGGTCCTGATCGAAGAATCCGTTCTCGGCTGGGAAGAGCTGGAGCTTGAGGTTGTCAGGGATTCAAAAGGCAAAAAGATCACGGTGTGTTTCATCGAGAACGTGGACCCTATGGGCGTACACACGGGGGACAGTTTTTGCGTTGCCCCGATGCTAACCGTCGCTCCCGATGTCCAGAGGAAACTGCAGGATATGTCATACAAGATCGTTGACGCTATCGAGGTGCTCGGAGGATGTAACGTTCAATTCGGGCGGGACCCAAGATCCGGAAGGATAGTCATTATCGAAATAAATCCCAGAACTTCGAGGTCTTCGGCGCTGGCTTCAAAAGCCACCGGCTTCCCTATAGCACGCATCTCCACCAAGCTGGCTGTCGGCATCACGCTGGATGAGATCCCTTACTGGAAAGAGGGGACGCTGGACAAGTACAGGCCAGGCGGAGACTATGTGGTCGTGAAATTCGCACGCTGGGCTTTTGAAAAATTCCCGCAGGTCGAGGACAAGCTCGGCACGCAAATGCTGGCCGTGGGAGAGGTCATGAGCATCGGCAGGGACTTTAAAGAGGCATTCCAGAAGGCTATACGTTCGCTGGAGATAAAAAGGTTCGGTCTCGGCGGCATCAAGAAATTTACCGAAATGGACCTGCCCACGCTCAAAATGAAGCTGGCGGCGCCTTCAAGCGAACGTATATTCATTATGTACGAGGCTCTCTGCAAGGGCATGTCTGTTGCTGAACTGCGCAAGCTGACAAGAATATCCGAATGGTTCATATCTCAGATGAAAGAGATCTGTGATGAAGAGAGAGCCCTCAGGCAGCTTCGCGGGGCTGATATCCCGGACAGGACCCTGCGCAGTGCCAAGGAAAGCGGGTTCTCTGACAGGTATATAGCCCAGCTGACAGGAGAAAAAGAATCAGGGATAAGGCAAAAGCGCGTCAGCGCCGGGATATTTCCCGGGTTTAAAGCCGTTCCTGTAAGCGGAGCCAGCGGTGCGTATTATTATTCCACTTATACCGCCAAAGATGATCTGGATGTATCAAAAGCCAGAAAAATAATGATACTCGGCGGAGGGCCAAACAGGATAGGGCAGGGAATAGAGTTTGATTATACCTGTGTCCACGCTGCTTTTGCGCTTAAAGAGGCCGGGGTAGAATCGATCATGGTAAATTGTAATCCGGAGACAGTTTCCACGGATTATGACACGTCCGACAGGCTGTATTTTGAACCTCTGACCGTAGAAGACGTGCTGAACATATATGAAAAGGAAAAGCCAGAAGGAGTTATAGTACAGTTCGGGGGACAGACACCGTTGAATATAGCTGAAGAGCTGTCCAAAGCCGGGGTCAGGATCCTTGGCACGTCTTCCGAGAGCATAGCTCTTGCCGAAGACAGGCAAAAATTCAAGGATATAGTCGAGTCCATTGGGATCCCACAGCCGGAAAGCGGCGCTGCGGTGACCGTGGGGGAGGCGCTGGCAATAGGAGCGAAGATCGGATATCCTCTGATGGTCAGGCCTTCCTTTGTGCTGGGCGGTCGCGGCATGCAGATAGTGTACGACGAGAGGATGCTCAGGGATTACGCCGAGAACGCCGTGGAGATATCACCAGAATACCCCATGCTGATAGACAAATTCCTGGAACAGGCCGTGGAAGTGGAAGTTGACGCAGTCTCGGACGGGGAGGACATACTGGTGCCGTCGATAATGGAGCACATAGAGCTTGCAGGCATACATTCGGGGGACAGCGCCTGCGTCATCCCTCCTAGAAATATTTCAAAAGAGCACATAGGCATCATAAAAGACTACACGCGCAAGCTCGCAAAAGCGCTCAAAGTGGTGGGTCTGATGAACGTGCAATATGCCATAGCAGGAGGCAAGGTCTATATCCTTGAAGCCAACCCCAGAGCATCCAGGACCGTTCCTCTGGTCAGCAAGGTCATGAACGTCTCTATGGCCAATATCGCGACAATGGTATTGATGGGCAAAAAATTGAAGGATATGAAGATCGTGGAAGATAAGAAGATAGGTCATTTCGGCGTCAAAGAGGCGGTTTTTCCATTTAATTCATATCACGGCACCGATCCGGTGCTGGGACCTGAAATGAGGTCTACCGGCGAGGTGCTCGGGATAGCGGATTCGTTCGGTAAGGCTTTTTACAAATCACAGGAAGCGGCCGGCGGCCGTTTGCCGGAAAAAGGCGCGGTGTTCATCTCCGTAAAAGACAGGGAAAAACAGTATATCCTGGAACCGGCGAAAAAACTCCGGGAAATGGGCTTTACCATAGTATCCACAAAAGGCACCAAAAAATTCCTGGAAGAGAACGGCGTCCAAGCGGTAGGAACGCTCAAGATGCACGAAGGCCGCCCGAACATAGCGGATGAGATAAGCAGTCAGAAGATCAATATGGTGATCAATACTCCTGTTGGCAGGGAAGGCAGCCATGATGACAGCTATATAAGGAAGACCGCGATCAAGTTCAAGGTCCCTTATATCACCACCATAGCCGCGGCAAATGCGGCCGTTGAGGGAATAGCTTCTATGAGGGCTGCCGGAGTCGAGATAAAGTCGCTACAGGATTATCACGGGGCCTCACCCAAGGGAAAACGCGCAGCGTTGGGGTGAGGTGTTTATGAAATACATTATTTTCAATAAGCCTTATGGAGTGCTTTGCCAGTTCACGGATGCTGCCGGAAGGCCAGCTCTCAAGGACTATATTGATATCCCGGACATATATTCGATCGGGCGGCTTGATATGGACAGCGAGGGTCTTTTGCTCCTCACTGACGACGGGAAGCTAAACAGGCAGATGTCCGATCCCTCCTCAAAAGTCTATAAGACATATCTTGTCCAGGTAGAGGGTATTCCAGATGATGAGGCGATCGGGAGTCTTGCGAGAGGGGTTGTTATCCAGGGGAAGAAGACGTTGCCCGCCAAAGTAAAACAATTGACCAAAGAGCCTCAATTATGGCCGCGGCCAAAGCCTGTCCGCTTCAGAAAGAACGTCCCGACATCCTGGCTTGAAATCAAGATATGCGAAGGCCGCAATCACCAGGTAAAAAAGATGACCGCTGCCGTAGGGCATCCCTGCCTCAGGCTGGTTCGTACGGCTATCGGGAGCGTTGTTCTGGATTGTCTTAAACCGGGAGAGCATAGAATCATCAAGAAACCAAACCTCACCCCGGCCTTCGGTCACCCCTCTCCACTTGCGTGGAGAGGGGAAAGCGCGCAGCGCAGGGGTGAGGCCTAGAACCTGAATAAGCCTTTTAGAGCGCCGGTTATCGCGGGCGAATAAGTTACAAATACCGGGGCAAACACCAGAGATACAACCGCCATCACTTTGACCAGTATGTTCATCGAAGGGCCTGATGTATCTTTGAGAGGATCTCCGACAGTATCGCCGACCACAGCTGCTGCGTGGACCGGAGTTCCTTTGCCGCCGAGATTGCCTTCTTCGATCCATTTCTTCGCGTTGTCAAAGGCAGCTCCGCCGTTGGACATCATTATGCCCAGAAGCACTCCGCATACAGTTGCCCCTGCCAGGAACGCCCCTAACGCCTCGGTGCCCAGCAAAAGCCCGACGAGAAGAGGGGATATCACGGCCACCAGGCCGGGCAGCATCATCTCTTTAAGGGCGGCTTTGGTAGCGATGTCGATGCAGCGGCCGGTATCCGGCTTGCCTGATCCGGCAAGAAGACCGGGGATCTCTTTGAACTGGCGCCTTATTTCGTCAACCATTTTGTAAGCCGCTTTGCCTACGGATTTCATTGTTATAGATGCTATCGCGAAAGGCACAAGCGCCCCGATAAGCAGTCCGACTACCGCCAGCGGCCTTGTGAGGTCGATGCTCGGAAGATTAACCGCATGCTGGTAGGCGACGAACAGTGCCAGCGCTGTGAGAGCGGCGGAGCCTATAGCGAACCCTTTTCCTATGGCGGCCGTGGTGTTACCCAGGGAATCCAACTTGTCGGTTATCTTTCTTACCGAAGGATCAAGGTTTGCCATCTGGGAGATACCGCCGGCATTATCGGCTATGGGCCCGTACGAGTCTGTGGACATCACGACCCCGACAGTAGCCAGCATGCCTACCGCAGCAAGGGCGATACCATACACACCGGAGAAAGCAAAAGCGGCCACTATTGCTAGGGCGATAGTTATTATGGGAAGTATCGTGCTTTCAAAGCCCACCGCAAGTCCTGATATGATCGTGGTCGCAGGACCTGACTGACTGCTTTTTGCGACCTCTTTGATGGGGCTCCCGGAGGTGAAATATTCGCTTTCAACACCTATCAATATGCCTGCCGCCAGTCCTATAATGACCGCCCAGAATTGGTTCAAGGACCCCATTATCATCGTGCAGGCGAAATAGGCGGCTATGATGAATATCGCGCCGCTTACATAGGTGGAATAACGCAGAGCGGACTGGGGATCAATGCGGTTGAACACGTTTATCGAGAAAACTCCTATTAGTGATGCGATGAGACCGAGTGAGATAAGTACTATTGGAAGAGATATCCATTTCATGGGGCTTGCCAGAGCGGCTCCTATGGCTATGGCGGCGATGACCGAACCCACATAGGATTCGAAAAGATCGGCCCCCATACCCGCGGTATCGCCAACGCAGTCACCCACATTATCCGCGATGACGCCGGGATTGCGCGGGTCATCTTCAGGGATGCCGGCTTCCACCTTGCCGACGAGATCGCTGCCGACGTCCGCTGACTTAGTATAGATCCCCCCGCCGACACGGGCGAACAGTGCGATCGAAGAAGCGCCGAGAGCAAAGCCGTTGATTATCATCGGGTTGCGGGTAAAGTAGAATATGATGCCGACCCCGATAACTCCCAAAGCGGCGACAGATATTCCCATTACCGATCCTCCGATGAACGCAACGCTGAGGGCTTTGGAGACCCCTTTTGAAGCGGCTGCCTGGGATGTGCGCGCGTTGCTGCGGGTAGCTGCTTTCATACCGAAAAATCCGGCCAGCATGGAACAGGCCGCGCCGAAGAGATAAGCAACACCTGTGTAAAGAGAGATAAAATAGCTTATCACGGCGAATACGACAGCCACGAATATGAGTATGATCTGGTATTCCCTCTTCAAAAATACCATTGCGCCGTCATGTATCTCTTTTGACAGCTCCTTCATGCGGGCATTTCCTTCGTCATTGCCGATAATCCAGACATAAGAGAGCAGAGCGAACAGCATTCCTCCAAGCCCGACTGCTGGGATCCAAAGGTATCCGGTCATTCTATGATCTTCCTTTCCGTAGATATTTGGGAACAAGAAAATTATAACACAAGGTTGAGGGGTGTCGCCCCACTTGAACAAAAGGCGGTTACGTTGTATCATCTTTATAAACCAAGCCCAAAAGGGAGGATGGATGTAATGCGTAAGAATTTAATTATTTGTCTGGTTGTTTTTGCCGCCCTGATCGCTATGCCTTTGCAGGCCGGGGCTCAGCAACGCAGGACTCTAAGACCGTCGTCTACGAGCTCGAACCTTGACTCGGCCAGAATGAAACAGTTGCGGCAGGAGCTGAAAAATACGAAAGATTCTTCAAGACGCAGAGAACTGCGCAAAGAGATGATGCAGCTGCAGGTGAAGCGTTTCAACAGTATTCGCAACCTCAGGTCTTCAGGCGGCCGGACGAACACCAACAGATAGTTCCGGCCAATATCCGGGAGGTCCCTTTAATGGATTTCTTTAATATGAATATCCTTGGCAATACAGCATTTGATTACATTATGTTCCTTTTCTTCGTGGTTGCCGGCATGGCTGCTGTTAAGGCCTTTGCCGTGATCGTTCTTATAAGACTCAAGGCCTGGGCTGAGAAGACCCATGTCACAATTGATAATTTTATGGTAGGGGTGATGGAGAAAACATTTGTTCCTCTTGCCTATTTCTATGTTTTTTACCTGAGCCTTGGGTATCTTATCCTTCCGGATGCCGTCCGGCGCGGTGCCGATATCGTCTGGATAATAGTCCTGACCATCTCAGTGTTAAGACTTATCATATCCATCGTAGACTATGCGCTCGAGAGCTGGCTTAAACGTCAGGGCGACGAAACTAAAGAAAAAAGCCTGAAAGGGATACTTGCCGTTATCCGGATCGTTGTGTGGGGGTTGGGCATAACTTTTCTGCTTGATAATCTAGGTTTTAAAGTTTCCGCCGTGATCGCGGGCCTTGGAATAGGAGGCGTAGCGGTCGCTCTGGCCGCTCAGGCGATACTGGGCGACCTTTTCAGCTATTTCGCGATCTTCTTTGACAGGCCTTTTGAAGTAGGGGATTTTATCATTGTGGGTGATTTTTTGGGGAGCGTCGAGCATGTCGGGATCAAGACAACCCGTCTGCGCAGCCTTGGCGGAGAGCAGATAATATTCTCAAACACAGACCTTACCAACTCACGCGTGCGCAATTACAAACGGATGAACCGGCGCAGGGTCGTGTTCAAATTTAGGGTGGTTTATCAGACTTCTCTGGACAAGCTGAAAAAGATACCCGGTATAGTTTCCGATATCATCAAGCACAATCCTGATGCGGATTTTGACAGAGCTCATTTTTTCTCTTTTGGAGATTTTAGCCTTGTCTTTGAGGTGGTCTATTACGTTAACAGCCCTGATTATAATAAATATGCGGATGTTCAACAGCAGATAAACTACGAGCTTAAAGAGGAGCTCGAAAAACTGGGCGTCGGGTTCGCTTATCCCACTCAGACGCTTTATCTTAACAATGAGGCCAGGAGCGTTTAATTGAACATAAGAACCCCCGGACAGATAGAGGATGATATAAGCAAGGCCATAACCAAGTTTGAGCAGGAATATATGGGCAGAGGGCCAAAAGAGGTAAGGACATTCCTGCTTCAGGATATAGTGTTTGTCAGGCTGAAGGGAGTGTTGACACCCGCGGAACAGCAGCTTGCCAAGACCCATGAAGGACATCTCCTTATAAAACAGATAAGGGTCAAACTTTTGGAGGATGCAAAAGATCTTCTGGGGAAAATTATCTTAGACATAACCGGTGCCGACGTTGTCAGCATGCATACCGATATCAGCACTACCACCGGCGAGAGGGTCATTATCTTTACGGTGTCTGAGGATATTGGCAGGGCGGCCGATGTTTGACAGAGTATTCCCGGCATTGTATCATTAAGTTAGAAACGTTCGATTTAGCAGACTGAGCGAGAGGTCTTTACGATCGGTCGCATAGTAAGCCAACACAGAATCATGTGTTGGCTTTTTTTATAGAATTCGGATCTCAGGGCAAGGGACAATAAACAAATGAATAAACATAAGAAATGGGTTCTTCTCCCGGAAATAAAGGATCTATTGGATAATTGCAAGTCATATGCTGTGCCGTCCGGCCGGGAGCAGTTGCTCGAAATGGCTATGGGAGGAGAAGAGTGCGGACATTTTGAAGTGGCATATGATGTTCCGGGGCAAGGCAGGATCGTAGAGGCCGAAGTGGTCCGGTGCCGCAACGGCGCATCGGTCAACTACACTTCGCAGTACATGAGAAGGCGCGATCCCGACTGCATGCTTATCGCCGATGACCAGCCGACCGACAAAGAAAAATTCAAGGAAAGATACGGCAAACCGTTCGATCCGCTCAGGACCGATACGTTCGACTGGTTAAGGGGCCAAGACCTTATAGTAATGCCGTTCTTTACAGGCCGCGAAGCGGGAGAGCGCGCCGCTTT
>CAZRTO010000013.1:0-11276 GCA_964603025.1 uncultured bacterium
GATCTTTTAGATGATCTAAAAAGGGGGCCTCGCATTTCTTAAGAGTGCGGGGCCTTTTTATTGGCTAACGGCTCGCTCATCATCCGTCATACGTCATCCATCATCCGTCATCCTGACTGCCCCTATGTTATAATTCCCCTAATCATGGGCAAACGCAAAGCTTTCACGGTGATCGAGCTTCTTATCGCTCTTGCGATCATTGTGATACTGATCAGCATCGTTACGATGAATTTTTTCAAGATGCGCAGTGAGGCCCGCGCCGCGAAGGTCAGAGGCGATCTCAGGATGGTCAAGATAGCCGCCGAAGCTTACGCCGCAAAAAGGGGTGATTACCCGGATGCTTTGCCGGACCTTCTTGCTGAAACCAATATCATATCCGCTCTCCCGGTGGACGCTTTTAACCCTACGGATACATTCGGTTACGCGCTTTCGCCTGACAGGAATATTTTTGCCATCTGGTCGGCGGGACAGAACCTGTCCAGAGGCGTCCTCACAGCCTGGGTCGGCAGAATGCCGGTTCCTTCAGATGAAAACGACATCGGCATCACCAACGGCACCCCGCCCAACCAGAACTGGAACTGACCACACTATAATTTCCTTTACAACCCATATATACTTTGTTATAATTTTCTGAAAATGAAGAGAAGAGGTTTCACTCTCATCGAGATGATCCTTGTGCTCGTGGTGATAACCATCGCGCTTTTTCCGCTTATTGAGGCTTTTTCCGCAGGGATCAGGGCAAGCAAGCTCGCCAGCGACGCCAATACAGCAATAGAACTCGCCCAGCAAAAAATGGAACAGATGCAATCCGTGCCTTACGCTTTGATCGCGAGCACTTCAGAAGCCATGGGATCAATATCCGGATACCCGAATTTTTCGAGAGAGGCCGTGGTAACGGAACCCCTGACCAACCTGAAAGAAGTAGCGGTGAACGTGTACTGGAGATCCGGCATTGGGACCGATGTATTCGGGATAAGCTCGTACTTTATAAACTATTAACATGAGAAACAGGAAAAGCGTAACTCTTATAGAGCTTAGCATAGCCCTGGTGCTTTCCGTGGGCATACTGGGAGTGCTCGTTATGGCCTATGTTACCGGGACCAGGCTTTTTACCTCCGAAATGGGCACCTCTTCGGCTTTTCTCGAGGCCAATAAGGCCATGAATTCGCTGCGCACTGATCTGCGCAGCTGTCTTGCGCTGACAAACGCGACATCTACCAGCATCAGTTTCTGGGCGGACGACCTCAACACCAACAGCTCTATGGAAGCAAACGAGATATATCACTACTCCTGGAACGGCACTCCGGGCAGCCCTCTGCTCAGGACAGCGGCAGGCAGCAGTGTCATGATGGCAAAAGATATCAGGCTTTTTTCGCTGACATATGACAGCGGTTCTCTGGCTTCGATAACCCAGGTCCATATAAAGATAGCCGCAGGCACGGGCAATAACATTGCGACGCTCGAATCTTCCGTAAAACTGAGGAATATTTAGAAAGGAGCCGGGCCGATGTCCAGAAAAGGAAGCCTGCTCTTCACTATGGTCATAACAATGGCCGTTGCTGCAGTTATACTGTCATTCGTTTATGTGGTGATAGCAAGGACCAGGGACATCCCCGCAAAAAAAGCCTCCACAAAAGCGTTTTATATAGCCGAAGCCGGAGTTAATAAGGCTATCTGGTATCTCGCAACCCCTGTTGGTTCCGGAGGAATGGGCGAAGACTGGCGGACTTCGGGCTCAACTGAGTCGTTTGCCGGAGGCGCGTACACTTTCTCGGTGCTTGACGGCCCTTCCGCCGGCTCGATAATGGTGATCGCCACTGGAGAGGTGAACGGAATAACCAGGACCATACAACAGATACTGTCCGGAAGCACTTCATCGACGGCAAGCTTTAACTACGCTGTATACGCCAACAGCAATCTTTTGCTGAACGGGGCCGGCGGCATCAACGGCCCTACTTTTGCTGCCGGTAATATTACGCTCACCGGCGCGACCAGCATAAACGGGGATGTCACAATAATGGAGGGAAGCACATTTAAGAAGAACGGCGTGAACCAGCCGGCAACGGTCACTACCACGCAGCCGCCTATGCCGGAGATCGACAGGGCGCCGTACGATGCTTTTCTGGCTCAGGCAGCCGCTCAGCCGGCCGGGAACATGTCAATAACCGGCGCAGGGACCTACAATCTCAACGGCGGGGTTTTGTACGTGAACGGCAACCTTACCGTAAGCGGGTCCCGTAGGATAGCCGGCGGAGGAACTATTGTGGTAACCGGAAATTACAACCAGTCAGGTGCGGGCAATATAGACGCCAACACAACCATAATAGCCGGGAATAATCTGGCCATCACAGGAAGCAATGTCGTTAATTCCGGGGGGGTGCTTTTCGCGGGGAACAATATCACTCTTTCCGGGGCCGGAGATATCACCGGATCGGTGATCGCCATGAACGCTGTAAATGCCAGCGGCGCCGGCAGGACTATCGGACTTGTATATTCGCAATCAGGGATGTCCGGAGCCAGAACCATAGTCGGCAGTGTCGTATGCCGTGACAACGCCACCTTTTCCGGGGCCATAAATATAACCCATGATCCGACAAAGATATCCGGCAACATTCCCGGGGTCATAACAAAAGGAGGCCTGACCAAAGAAAAAGGGGGCTGGAAAGAAAAACAATGAATATAAAAAAAAGGTCCGGAAATCTTGCTCTGAGCCTTCTTGTTATACTCGGGCTTTCATTCCTGCTTGGATCATTTCTTTATCTGGTCATAGGCCGGACTATGGAATCATCGCAAAGAAAATCGCGCGAAGCGGCGTTCTACATCGCCGAAGCGGGCATAAAAAAAGCCGTATGGTCGCTGATGACGCCGAGCGGCCTTGGTGGCATGGGCACATCATGGAGGATAAGTAATTATTCCGAGAACTTTGGCAAAGGCGCCTATTCGTTCTCGATAATCGACGGCGCCTCAGGAATTATAACTATCATTTCTACCGGTGAAGCGGAAGGCCGGACCAGAACGATAATGCAGAGCATGCACTCCAGTTCTCTTCCGGCGGCTTTTAACTACGCGATGTATAACAACGGCAGTCTTAACCTGAGAGGCAGCAGCTGTGTTATCGGAGACATCTTTGCCAACGGGAACATCTCGATACAAAAAACCGGCAACCATCCGGACGGCGACACTTATACAGCTGCGGGATATACGGTAAACGGCTCTCCGGGCACGGTCCCCGACCCTGTTCCGAGCATGCCGTCGCTCAACAGCACATATTACGACGAACATCTGGCCATTGCTCAGACAGTATCTTCGGGCAATCAGATAATTAGCAACACCGATCTCGGAGGCGGAACTGTGTATATCAACGGAGATGCCACGATATCAGGAAATATTACCGGTGGAGGGGTCATAGTCGTCTCAGGCAATACCACAGTGAATTCAGCCATAATATCCGAGAACACCACTATCATCAGCAACGGCACGATGACCATTCAGGGTCCCTCCAACATAGCGTCGGGAGGCGTACTCTACTCCCCTACCCAGATATCTATCCCGGGAAATCCGAGGATATTCGGCTCGGTAATGTCCGCAAGGATAACGGCTAACGGCACCCCGACCATTATGGGACTGCTCTTTTCCTGGGCGGTGAGCACCGAACTGAACGGCAATGTGACCGTATACGGCAGTGTGGTAAATCCCTCGGCTTCGACATATACTGGTAATATAAACCTTGAGTTCAGGCCGGAGTATATACCGAGCTTTGTTGAAGGGCTCTCGGCCGGAGGTATCGGGCTGATAAAAGGCACCTGGAAGGAGCTGTGATGTTCGGATCCGGGAACAAAAAGAACGGGCATGAAACAACTATAGGCGTGAGCATAAGCCCTCATGTGATAAATATCACAGAGGTCACCCGCGGCGGCGAAAAAACCGTTATCGAGAGCTATGACAGCATAGAGATCCCTGTCGACCTGGAAAAAGAACAGGCCGACGCTTTTATAATAGACGCTCTAAAAAAGCACTTTTCATCCGTTAAGGATAAGAAAGCCGGTGTTTATTCTCTCATCTCCGGCTCCGAGGTCATAATCCGCAGGATGCAGCTTCCCAAAATAGCGAAAAAGGATCTGCTTGAAGCGATAAAATGGGAGATAAAAACGCATCTGCCGTTCGCGATCGAGACCGCCGTGATAAATTACAGCGTACTGGGCGAGATCAAGCTAAAGGATATGACAAAGCTCGATCTGCTGGTAGCGGCGGTACAAAGATCCTCCGTGGACAGGACCAGGACTTTATTTGAAAAAGCCGGCATACGGCTTGAGGGGCTTTCCATAGCTCCATTCGCGTTCTGGAACCTCCTGAAGGGAACCTCCATACTTAAAAAGGACAAAAGGACAGCTCTTATTGAGGTCGGCTCAGAGAACACCAAGATCGCCTTCTTTGACGGCGAGAACCTTGAGTTTTACCGCGAGCTTCCGGTCGGCGGGATACATTTTACCAGATCTATGATCGGCCAGTTCGTTTCAGATAAATGGCAAATGAACCTGAACTACGCGCAGGCGGAAGAAATGAAAAGGAAATACGGCATACCCGAAGAAAGCACCGCCGATCTTACGGATGACGGCCTCCCGCTGAAACAGATCTACCAGGTGATGCGGCCGACCCTGCGCAGGTTCCTCAACGAAATAGGCAGGTCTTTCGGCTATTACAAGGAACAATTCTCAAAAACCTCCATAGACAGGGTCATACTTGCCGGCGGGTCGGCAAAGATGAAGAACCTTGATGTTCACCTGTCATCGGAGCTCGGGGTTAATATAGAGAAGATCGAGGAGCTGATAAAGATCGACAAAGGGCAACAGGTCCAAGACCAGGAACTTATGTTAAGGACCCTCCCCCACATCGCCATAGCCATCGGCGCGGCCCTGTCTCAGGCAAAGGAAATGAACTTTATCGGAAAAGCCGTCGGATTTTCAGGTAAAAGTGCCGGGGCGGCCGGACCGGTATCCGAAAGAGAAGGATCTGCTCTGCCGAAGAACTTCTATGCCGCGGCCGCGATATCAGTGGCGGTTTTTTATTTGGCGGCTCTGGCGGCCATGAACGTTTCCCTCAACAATACGATCCGCGGTTACAAAAACGTACTGGACGAGCAGAAATCCCTTTTGGCGAATTTAAAAACTCTCTCAGAAAAACAATCGATACTTGCAAAAGTTGAGAAACAAAAGGTCCCGATCAGGCCAGCTCTGGCAGAGCTCACCAATATAATGCCGAAATATTCCTTTCTTGAAGCTTTTTCATTCAGCAACGCGTCAAAAGGAATGTCTATATCAGGGATATCTCAGGACATGCAGACCGCCGGAGAACTGCTTAAAAGGATAGAATCTTCCGGTTTCTTTTCCGGAGCTTCGCTCGTTGAGGCCAGAAAGGCCCCGGACAAGAAATCGGTGGTATTTTCGATGGGCTTTAATTTGAAGCTGTAAGGAGGCGAAATGGACCGTCCTTTGTGGCAAAAGATAGCGCTTGCCGCGCTCGCGGCCGCGCTTGTGATATGGGCGTCATATACGTACCTGCTCAAGGACAAGATAAAGGAAATGTCCGAGCTAAAAAGCTCCGTGGACATGATACAGCACGAGATCAAAGCCCTTGGCGGCGGGGATATGACACTTGACCCGATATCGATAAACAGGGAGATCAAAAAAAGGCTGGACGAAATAAACAGGAAGGTGCCCAGCGAAGCGGATAGTCCCTATCTACTGGAAAGGTTCATAGCGGATTCAATGAAGGGACTGGACATAGATTACACGTTCATTCAGCCGCTGGCCCCAGTCAAAGAGGATATATTCAAGAGGATCCCGATAAACGTGGATATGACCGCGAAATTCGAGCCGCTGAACATGTACCTTCAACGGATAGAAAATCTGCCTATTACCGTCAGGATAGACAATATGGATATCTCCAAGAACAAAGAACAGCCGCAGCTTCTCAATGTCAAGCTTTCCCTCTCAGCGTTCGTAATGCCGGGAGCCGCAGCGTCATCCACGCCGGAGTCCGTGCCTAACATGGCGCAGGTCCCGACGATAGACCCGTTCTTTGAAGAAGAGCTGCGGGCGGAAAGAGCCGCGGAGGTCAAAAAAGCTGCAAGTACGCGGCCCGCAGCAAGAAGGGCCCCGCTTCAACTGCCTAAGTTCAAAGGAGTATACAAGGGCGACAGGATAAAGGCGTTCATCAACAACGACCTGTTCGGCGTGGGGGATGTGGTGGACGATTACATAATCACTAAAATAACCGACAGACATGTTATTGTAACAAAGGACGGGAAGGGATATACTCTAAAACTGGGGGAGGTGGGTAAGAGATGAAAAGAATACTGGCCGCGATGATAATAATGAACATGTGTCTTTACTGCCCACCGATCAACGCGCAGGAACAGAGGATATCCCTCAATCTCATGGGAGCACCGCTCAACACGGTCATATACGCGCTCGGCAAAGAGGCCGGCCTGAATATCGTGGCCAGCGACGATATCCAGGGAACAGTCACAATATCCGTGAACGATGTATCTGCCTACGACGCTCTTGTGGCCGTCCTTCAGGCGTCGGGTTTCTCTTACAAAAAAGACGGTGGGATCATGCAAATAACAGTCCCTCCGATGAGACGTCTCGCCGGAGAGCAGCTTTTCACAAAAAAAGGCCTGATGACCAAAGCGTTCATGGTGAACAATCTCGCTCCGGGGGATGTAGAGGAAATGATTAAAAAGCTGGGATATGACGATACCAGGATCCTGTCAGCAAAAGGGTCTAACATGCTGGTGGTCGAAGCTCCTGCGGAGATCATGGAAAAGATAGACAGCATCTTCAAAAGGCTGGACGCGTCCCCGAGACAGGTGCTTGTGGAATCCCAGATACTCGAAATAACCGCGGGCAATGCCGCGACCCCCAATGTTCTGGGCGCGCAGGGCAGATATGTCGGCTCTTCATATGATATCCAGACTGAAGGGATGGCCAACCCGGCCACTACCGGTGTCGCCGGATTTTACGCTCATGTCATAAAGAACAACGCCGAAGCTTATATAGAGGCTCTTGAGAACAAAGAGGGATTCAATCTCCTGGCCCATCCAAAGGTGATAGCGGTTTCCGGCAAGCCGGCAAATATAATCAGCGGTTCAAAACTCGGATATAAAACCACGATAACCACCCAGACCGGAACGATACAAAACGTGGACTTTCTTGAGGTCGGCACAAAACTGTCGTTCACGCCGTATGTATACAGCGACGGAACGATAAGGATGGACATACACCCCGAGGTCAGTGAAGGCTCAATAACCACCGACGGATTGCCGCAAAAACAGACCACCGAAGCCACGACGACTGTCATCGTAAAGGACGGGGAAACGATAATCATAGGCGGTCTCATAAAGGACAAGACAAAGGAAACCGAAAAAGGCGTTCCCGTGATCATGCACCTCCCGGTGATCGGCAATCTCTTCAAAAGAAAAGAGATCCTCTGGGAAAAAAAGGAGATCATCGCGGTCATAACACCGCACATCATCAACAATGAGAACATGAAAGAAATGCTGCCTCAGGTACAAGAGCTTCAACGCAAGCAAAAAGAATCGGCTACCGGGGAAGAGCCCGGCATCATGTGGTGGGTCAAATAGCGTCCGATAAAAGCTGTCTGGTGTATTCGTGCCTGGGAGCCTTAAATACCTCGTCCGCTGGGCCGCATTCGACTATCACCCCTTCCTTCATTACCGCGGCCGCGGAACAAAGTCTTTGGGCCAGCATTAGATCATGCGTAATGAATATATATGTAAGGGCCTTCTCCCGCCTTAGCTGAGTGATAAGCCGGATTATGCCCTCCTGAAGCTCTAGGTCCAGGGATGATAACGGCTCATCCAGAATAAGGATCTTAGGTCTTGCGGCAAGGCTTCTGGCGATACAAACTCTTTGGGCTTCTCCTCCCGAAAGCTCCGAAGGATACCTGGCCGAATAAGAAGCGTCAAGCCCCACATCCGACAGCAATTCAACGACCCCGGCTCTGACAGCATCCCTGTCACCTCCCCTTATCTCAAGAGGCTCGGCAACAGTTCTAAAAACCGTCATTTTGGGATTAAGCGCGGACAAAGGGTCCTGAAATATCATCTGCATATCGAACAGGGCGCTGCGCTTCTCATTTCCGCCCAATAAAGATATGTCCCGGCCTTTATATATTATTCTGCCTTTGTCGGCTTCGATCAATCCCAGAGCTATCCTGGCAAGAGTTGTCTTGCCGCTACCGGATTCTCCGACCAGCGCGAACGAGCCTCCTTCCGGAACGGCTACGCTCACACCCTTTAGCACATCCCTTCCGGCGAACGATTTCCATATGCCGTCCAATTCCAGTGCGATATCGCCTCTCATTTCATCCTCTGAATGATCCGGCCCGCGCTCATGACTGCTATCCGGTCGCAGTGTTTTTCGGCAAGTCTGATGTTGTGTGTTATAAAAAGGGCCGAAAGCCCGTCCGATACTCTCAGCTGCTGCAAGAGGGCCATTATAGAAGCCTGGGTGGAAACGTCAAGCGCGGTCGTTGGCTCATCGGCTATCAAGAGCCTGGACCCGCATGAGATCGCGATAGCTATCATCACTCGCTGCCTTTGGCCGCCGCTAAGCTGGTGAGGATATTGCCTTATTCTAAGGCGCGGTTCGTCTATCCCGACCTTTGCCAACAGTCCTTCGGCCTTTCCATACGCCTCCCCGCGAGAAAGGCCCAGATGCGCCATTGGAGCTTCGGCAAGCTGTTCTCCAACGGTAAGGACCGGATTTAAGCTGGTGAACGGGTCCTGGAACACCATGGATATGCCTGCACCGCGTATTCTTCTCATGTCCTTTTCCGGCAGGATATCTGTGCGGGCGCCTTCAAAAAAGACCTTTCCCGATATTATTTTCCCTGGCCTTTGGATGAGCCGCATGATGGAAGCCCCTATCGTGCTTTTGCCGCAGCCTGAAGGTCCGGTAAGCGCGAAGAACTCCCCCTTCCCTATCCCGAAGCTCACCCCGTCCACCGCTCTTATCTCTCCTCCGGAGCCCGGATAATAAGAGGTCCTCAGCTCTTCCACCTCGAGTATCTTGGAATGCATCACTTGCCTATCTCCTCCCGAAGACCTTCTCCGACAAGATAAATGCTGAGCACTGTTACCAATATAAGGGCGCCCGGAATAAGGGACATCCACGGAGCGTCCCTCAGATAAGCCTGGGAATCCTGAAGCATATTCCCCCATGAGGAAAGCGGGGGCTGGACCCCCAATCCCAAAAAGCTGAGCGCCGATTCGGTGAGGATCGCTCCTGCCATTCCGAGCGTTCCGGCTACTATAACCGGAGCGATCACGTTAGGCATTATATGGCGCATCATTATGCGCGGCCCGGAAGCCCCTATAGTGCGGGCGGCTTCAATATACGGCCTTTCTTTCACGGAAAGCACTTCAGCGCGCACGAGCCTCGCGACGCCCATCCACGAAGTCAGTCCTATGACCACCATAACATTATAAATGTTGGGGGTGAGCATGGCCTGAACGGCCAGTATCAGGAAGATGGACGGAAAAGAAAGCATAACATCGACAAAACGCATAATGCTATTTTCTATCCAGCCACCGAAGTATCCGGAGATCATCCCGAAAAAGAACCCCACGATCACCGATATGGATACCGCCACAAGGCCGACTGAAAGCGAAACCCTGGCACCGTAAACAGCTCTTGAGAATATATCCCTGCCGAAATCATCCGTACCGAACAAATGTTCCGGTGAAGGCGCTGTGAGCGCGGTCGTGCCCAGCTCGCCGGGATCGTAAGGCGCCACTACCGGCGCGAACACCGCGGCAAGCATCATGAACAGCAGGACCGCCGCCCCCGCAACAGCCACTCTATTCCTGCGGAATTTTTTCATGTCTGTCGCTTAGTCCTTTCCTCCAGTCCGTATCCTGGGATCCGCCACCGAATAAAGCAGGTCCGCCGCCAGGTTGCCTGCTATGATCAGAAAAGAAGATATCAGCACCACGCCCATGATAAGCGGATAATTCCTGGAAAATACCGCGCCTACCCCGAGACGCCCCATTCCGGGCCAGGCAAATATAGTCTCAATGATAAAAGCGCCGGCAAAAAGGTCCGGAATGGACATTCCGAGTATGGTTATCAAAGGAAGAAGCGAATTCCTGAGTGCGTGCTTAAAAAGCACGGTTCTTTCTGTAAGCCCCTTGGCCCTCGCGGCTTTTATATAATTTTGGCCGAGCACCTCCAAAGTGCCTGACCGCACATAGCGCGTCAGTCCCGCAAAACCCGTCAAAAGCATGGTCAGCACCGGCAGGACCATATGCCTTGCGGTATCCACAGATCTTTCCGGCATTGACGCTCCTGTCAACAAGGGATCGGACATTCCCCCGGCCGGAAGGATACCAAAATGGACGGAAAAGATGAGCATGAGCATGAGGGCGAGCCAGAACGAGGGCATGGACATCCCGGTAAAAGAGAGCACCGAAACAACACCGTCAAACAGTCCGCCCTTTTTGTATGCCGACAGTACCCCGAGAGGTATTGAAACAAGGAGAATGAAAAATAGAGAGGTCCCCATCAAAAGCAGCGTGGCCGGTATGCGCTCCGCTATCACTTGTATAACAGGTCTGTTGAGCATATACGCCGTACCCAGGTCGCCCCTCAAGGCATTCTTGAGCCAATAAAAATATTGCACGTAGACCGGGCGGTCAAGCCCCCAGTTGACGCGTATGCGGGCAAGCTCCGAAGGATCTACCGACGGATCGACAAAAAGCGCTGTCGGGTCGCCAGGGGCAAGATGCATGACAAAGAACGAGATAAGGGAGATGCCTATAAGCAGCGGAATAATAGACAGCAACCGTTTAAGGATTTTCTGAGACATCCATAATATTATATCCCACAATTTGGTGAAATCAGAGCCCGGTTTTTCCGATAAGTTATTAGACGAGTACAGCAATATAAAGGAGGCCACAAGATGTCATTTTCAGGAGCAGTAATAAGGTCTGTCAATCTACTTAGGAGCACTCAGGTAAGGGCTCAAAGCCGACATACTACCAACTGGGGCCTTGCCAGGCTCTCAAATCACAGCGAGCCGATACACGGACTTGTTGCCGAGAACCTGTCCCAAAGAATCGTTGCCGGCAATATCTCGATGGAACAGCTTTATGGATTCAGTCCCAGCGTCGTCGGGATGGCGATTGCTCAAACTGATCCGAAAAATACGGTTGCGGTCGCGAGGCTTCTTTCCTCAGCCAAAGAAGGGGA
>CAZRTO010000013.1:11376-27053 GCA_964603025.1 uncultured bacterium
CATCATAGATCTGCCGCATTCCCAGAGGCATCTTTGATATAGATCTTTTCTATATCGACGAACAACCCCGCCGGCCCCGGCTTTGAAAGCCCGCCGATGCGGTCTGACACCGCCACTATGCTGCGCGGATACCACAGGAAAACATAGGGCTGTTCGGCTGATATTATTTGCTGTATCCTGCCGTAGATCTTTTTGCGCTCCTGCCTGTCTATGGTAGTGCGCCCCTGTTCAAGGAGACGGTCCACTTCCGGGTCCGAATATCCGATGAAATTCAAGCCGGCCGGATATTGCGAAGAATGCCATATGCTGTAGGCATCTGGATCTATCCCGAGAGACCATCCTATTATCACGGCGTCAAAATCCTTTTCCTGCGTCCTGGCGTTCAGGATCTTGAGAAGAGAACTCCATTCCATCACCCTGACATTCACTTTGGCGCCGATCTTTTTGTATTGCCATTGTAGTATCACCGCGGCTTTTTCCCGTTCTTTGTTGCCCTGGTTGACCAGTATCGTGAATTCCAGCTTTCTGCCGTTCTTTGCTCGTATGCCGTCGCTTCCTTTTTTCCATCCTGACGACTCCAGCAGGGCGATGGCTTTTTCCGGATCATGCGGAAATTTGCTGATGCTTTCTTCATAGGCCCATCCCACAGGGGACATGGGCCCGTGCGCCGGGGATGCCATCCCTCTGAATATAAGCTCTATAAGCTGGCCTTTGTCGGTCGCGTATGCCAGCGCCTGGCGGACTTTTTTGTCCGAGAACAGCTCTTTTTTTAGATTTAGTCCCAGATAGACATACATCAGGGAATCATATTCGTAAACATCAATGTTTTTCATGCTTTGAGCCCGTGAGCGGTCCTTGGCCGGAATATCGCACACATCGGTCTGCCCCGCTTCGAGAGCGATAAAACGCGAATTCTCATCGGGAATTATGCGGTAGACTATCCTGTCCAGCTTAGGCGCGCCCGCGTAATAACCGGGATTCTTGGCAAGAACCACTCTGTCTGCGCTGATCCACTCCTTTAAGATGAAAGGTCCGGAACCAACCGGACTGCGGTTGAACTCGGAGTTGTTGATATCCTTTCCTTCCAGGATATGCCTGGGAAGAATGCCCATACCGGCGCGGCCGAGAAAAGGGGCAAAAGGTTTTGGCAACTCCGCGGTAAAAATAAGCGGGCCGCGGGTCCCGAACCTGATCGGGACCCCGTCTATTATATAATCCCCGCGCCGCACAGAATTGACCTTTGGGTCAAGTATAAGGTCAAAAGTGAATTTTACATCGTTAGAGGTCAGTTTGCGCCCGTCGTGCCACACGACATCGTCCCTGAGATGAAAAACATAAGTCCTGCCGTCTTTTGACACGGTCCATCTTTCGGCGATATCCGGCACTATCTCCAGGTCTTCATTTATCCTGGTCAATCCGGAAAAGACTATCCCCTCCACGGCTGATGACGCCGAGTCTGAGGAAAGCACCGGGTTCAAGACCGACGGCTCTCCGGCAAGCGTGACCACCATTGTGTCATTGAGGCGCCTCCCGCTATCCGGAGCGGATGAGCATCCGGAAAAGGTCAGGCTCAATAAAAGTACTATCGTCAGCTTCTTCATGCTCTTAATCCATGTTCGAAAGTTCGGCTATCTTTTTTGTCCCGGTCTTGTTATAAGCGGTTACCGTGTAATTGTCAGTTGCCATATCGTAAGAATACATTATTTTACCTGAAGTATCGGCTTCCTCATAAGGTTTCCCCGTGAACGGATTTTTCGGCAGATTGTTCATAACATCCGCGGTCTTTAAGTAATTTTCGAACAGGTTCTTGAGAGTTATATCCACCGCCATCGGATAAGTGCCGTTGACCATATTATAAGATTCGACCGCGATCTGAACATTGTGTGCCACCGATTTCACCCCGGATTCCCTCGCCCGGTCCTGCACCTTTGCGAACGTCGGTATCAAAAAAGCGGCAAGTATCCCGATGACAGACATTACGATCAGCAGCTCTATCAGCGTAAATCCCTTTCTTCTTCCCATAATTAATCACCTCCTTTCTTAATGTAGTTTGTCCATTATGCTTGTTATGGGCGAAAGCATAGCAAATACCAGGACCCCGGCAAAGACACCGACAGCAAGCGTGGCGGCCGGCTCAACCGCCTGCGCAAAAGCCCCGATGCCGGACTTTAGTTCTTCTGAAGCTATTTCCGCGGCAGATGACAGCGATGAAGCGATATCCCCGGACTCTTCGCCCACGAGCGCCATATCCGATATGAAACGGCCGAACAAGGGTTCTGACCCGAAAGCAAGGGAAAGTTTATGGCCTTTTTCCACCAGCTCTTTGACCCTGAACAGGGCGCCTTCAAAAAGTCCTGAGTCGGAGCAGGAGGCGGCGGATCCCAGGGCTTCTGGCAGCGGCATCCCGGCTTTTAGCAGTGTGGAAATGTCGGAAAGCGCCCGCACAGTTCCGGATTTTTTGAAAAGGGTCCCGACTCCCGGCAGGGTCAGCGCCGCTTTTTCCATTCTCAGCCTGTGATCCCTATTTTTTGATAGAAAAGCCAGAATAGCCAGTCCGGTAAGCACAAAGAACAAGGAAAAAACGGAAAAACGGGCAAACGCTTCCATAAAAAAGACCGCGAAAGACGGCTTGATATCCATGGACGCAAAGACCGTCTTGAGCTGCGGGATTATGCACCAGGCAAAGAACAGTATGCAGACAAATCCAAAAACAAGGATAAATGCCGGATATGCCAACGCTTTGGAAAAGGCGCTCTTTTGTTCCCTGATGAACAGGAGACTGTCATGGGCCGCTTTTGAGGCGCCTCCGAGATCGCCTCCCGCTTCGCCCAATCTGACCAGGGAAACCGCTTTTTTGCAAAAGAAAGGGCGCATGGCGTCCGACAAGCGGTTCCCTTGGGCCACGGACATCACCGCATCTTCGGGAAAATCCGAAAGCTCCATGGCCCTCACCGCCGAGATCCCCGATGAGACCAGTTTCGCGAACTTATTCATGATGTTGATCTGTTCTTTTTCGCGCAGCAATAGCTCACCTGTTCCCGAGAGAGAAAAATCCGCGGGCGTTAGAAGATGTGACGGAAGCGACCTCTTCAAAAGACATGTTCTTGATCTCGGCGATCTTTTCGGCTATCTGTACCAGATATGAGGGCTCGTTCCTCTTGCCCCGCATCGACTGAGGAGCAAGGTAGGGACAATCTGTCTCTATCATGATCCGGTCGAGGGGAGCGTATTTCAGGGCGTCCCTTACCTTTTGGGCATTCTTAAAAGTGATCACTCCGGTAAACGATATCATAAAACCCATATCGATCACTTTTTTCGCATGATCCGGCCCCCCGGAAAAACAATGAAACACTCCTCCGACGTCCGAAGCCCCTTCTTTTGATAAAATATCCAGCATATCCTGATCGGCATCTCTGCCGTGCAGTACCAGAGGAAGCCGTTTCCGGCGGGCTATGGCAATATGTCCGGCAAAAGCCTTTATCTGAATGTCCCGCGGAACAGGATTTTCAAAATAGTCCAGCCCGGTCTCTCCGACAGCCACCACTTTTTCACCGTCACAGATAGAGGCTATTCGATCCAGCAGGGCTTCGTCGGCAAGATCGGCATGGTGCGGGTGTATCCCCGCGGTGGCGTATATATTATCATATCTGCGTGCCAGGTCGGCCGATCCGCGGGAGGACTCTTCGTCAAAGGAAGCATTGACTATGGTCGAGACTCCCGCATCAAGCGACCTCTTAAGGACCTCCGGGAGATCGGAAAATTCCGGCATGGTAAGATGTGCGTGAGTATCGATCAGCATTTTACCCAACCTGTATCTTTGGGAATAAAGGCGCGCCTTTGCTTATTTTTGTGCCGGCATTTTCGCGGCACATGTTATCTTTGAGCCCCATCTGGAGGGCCATGGCCTGCGCGGTATCCGGCATAAAAGGAGAAATAAGCACCGAGACCGTCCTCAATGATTCGAACAGGTTGGAAAGCACCTCGGCGAGCTCGTCCTTTTTACCGTTTTTCGCAAGCGTCCAGGGGGCTTTTTTCTCTATATATGAATTGGAGAAGCTGATGAGCTCCCAAACACAGTTCAAAGCCTCCGTAATGGCGACCCTGTCCATGCTTGAGGAGAACTTTCCCGGTGTTTCGGCTATCATTGCCATGAACTGCGCGGCCGCGGGGTCCTGCGACGGACAAGGGGAAGGCACCACGCCTTCAAAATATTTTTCTATCATCGTAAGGGTACGGCTCAGCAGGTTGCCCAGGTCGTTCGCCAGGTCGGCGTTGTACCTGTTGATCAGCGACTGTCTTGAAAAATCCCCGTCGCTGCCGAAAGGCACTTCTCTCATCAGAAAATAACGTACAACATCTATCCCGAACTCTTCGGAAAGGGCAATGGGATCTATCACGTTGCCCTTGGATTTGCTCATCTTATCGCCCTCTACCGTCCACCATCCGTGGCCGAAAACTTTTTTTGGCATCGGCAGGCCAAGGGCCATGAGCATGATCGGCCAGATGACCGCGTGAAAACGGACGATCTCTTTTCCCATCATATGCAGGTCCGCGGGCCACCATTTCTTGAAATTATCGTCGTCTGCCGGATATCCTATACCCGAAATATAGTTTATAAGCGCGTCGAACCACACATATATCACATGCTTCGGATCGAAAGGCACCTGCACTCCCCAGGAAAAGTTACCGCGGCTGACGTTCTGGTCCTTTAGTCCGCTGCTGATAAAATTGACGATCTCATTTTTTCTGGAAACAGGCTGTATAAAATCCGGATTGTCGCTGATATGCTTTAGAAGCCTGTCCTGGTATTTTGATATGGCAAAAAAATAGGCTTCTTCTTTAACAACGGAGACGGGACGGCCGCAGTCAGGACAGACATCCTTGCCGTCAAGCTGGAATTTGGTCCAATAGGCTTCGCAGGGAGCGCAGTACCAGCCCTCATAGCTGCCTTTGTAAATGTCGCCTTTTTCAAACAGTTTATTGAATATGAACTGGACGCTTTTCATGTGCCTTTCATCGGTGGTCCGGACGAAACCGTCATATTGTATGTTCAGCTTTTCCCAGGCTTTTTTGAACCTGCTCACGACGGAATCGACGTGTTCTTTCTCGGACACCCCCTTCTCCGCCGCTGATACAGCAATTTTCATGCCGTGCTCATCGGTCCCCGTAAGGAAGAAGACATCCGCTCCCTGGGCCCTTTTCCACCTCGCAAGTATATCCACAGCTATTTGAGTGTAAGAATGCCCTATATGAGGCACATCGTTCACGTAATAAACGGGGGTGGTTATATAGTATTTCTGGCGCATTTCAATACGAAAATTATAACACAGGGGCTCGGAAGGTGCCGAAAAATCCTACACCCTGTCCACGTCTACAAAATTGAGCCTCCCGCTCGAGGCCAGAGCATAACCAAAGACATTATGTCCCGCGAAAATGATATGGTGCCCGGGGAATAACTCCTTGTACCAGGAGCCGTTCTTTGGATGCGTATGGCCGACGATCAGCTCCGAACCGTTCTTTCCAAGTCTTGACATAAAACGCTCCACGCTTTTTTGGTCGTAATCGTCGTGGGAAAATCTGTTCCATTGAAGCTGATACACAAGATTATTCATCCCATTCAAGACATCCAGGTTCTCGAGCTCGGCCACCGTGAAAGGGGACACTATCGGACCCGCGTGCGCGCCGACAAATTTATCGCCGATAGCGAGCAGATGGCAGTTTTTCATCAGCTTCACATATATCTCCGGATATTCATCGCCGTACAGTTCGGTCATTCTTTCTCTCATCAGCTCTCCCTGAAAAACCTTGTTCCCTTCCGCATCGAACCTGTAGAATAATCCTGAAAAGTAATCGTGATTGCCGAGAATGTACGAAAAGTTGCCGTTAGGCGCGGCAGCAGACATCAATTCCATTATGTGCTGCATGATCTGTACTGACGTGTCCATTTCATAAAGGTCGGCTTCGTTGTGGGGTGCGTCGCCGAGCAGTATCAAATGTCTTTCACCTGCGACGATCTTGTCCAGATTATGGTCGTGATGTAAGATGCGTTCCAGGTTGTCCGTCCTTGCGTGAAGATCGCCTACCAGCACGGCATCGGCTCGAGAACCTGAGATGTCGTATATCGAACCCCTGGAAAATCTGTTAGATGATGTCGCGCTTACGCACTGTCTTATCTGGCTGTACGCTTCCGCGCGCGGCAGCAGCCCCTGCCTTCCGCTGATCGGCGATCTGACCATTGCCCCCAGATTTGCGTATGATATTGGAGTTGATGCCATGCATATCCCCTATACTATATATATTTCGTAAGATCTGAGAGAGGATTTCAGCTTTTTATCTGTATTCGACCGGAAAAAGTATCCTTATATGCGTGACATTTTCCAGCGCTCCGGACGCCCAGCCCGGCAGTTGCTTGCCCTGGTCAGGATCGATCTCAAACTCCGGCATCGGCTCCCAGCCGCGGCCGTCTTTGAACCGCACATCCGCTACAAACCTCCCGAGCAGGTCATTTAACCACCGGTCCGAATCAAAGTCCGTCTCAGAATACACTGGCCTTATGTATCCTGAAAAAAGAGGCGGCATGCCCTCAAGAAATTCCTCATATCCCGGGACCGGAGCAACTACCATCCACTGTGTGAGCTTGAGTGCGTTCTCCATCTCTGGGCTGAGCGCGTGACCGGACGGGATCACCTGGAAGCCCCCGGTCCTGTTCATCGCGGATGTGGACACATCTATGACCCCTGTATGGTTGGCCCTGATCCTGCCCACGGAAGCAAAAACCGTGCCCTGGAACCGCCCCACTCCGTGAACGGGCTTTATTACCTCTCCTATCACCTGCTCCTGGTCCCCGCTCATTACCAGTCTGACATTCCCGCCTTCACGGTTCTCGAATATTATCGATTTAGGGTATACAACGGGTTTAAGCACTTTTATCATTATCATATCCCCCACCTCAGGAATATAATCTTCAGGAAGAGGGACAAATTCCTTTGTCCCCCGCTTGAAATAAACAGGGCTGCCGACATACGGAGAATAGGGCCCTCCGAAGACGGATGTCCCGGCATTTATATCCGTATATATGGACGAGTCTGGACTGAGGAAGGAATTGTAAGCCCCTGGGAAATTGGCCATTTCCGACGGGAGCAGCGAAAAAACGACCCCTTTCGACTCAAAGGTATTGTCCCCGGTCTTGATATGTATGGCGTTGACGGCGCAGGCGGCTACCGATGAAGGCTTCGCCCATTTGCTCGCAGTATATCCTTTTGGATTGACCTTTTGGCAGGCATAGACCACTTTTCCGGCCGTTTCCCAGGTAGATGACCCGTGCTTGTTTATAAGTATACGGCCGGAAGGCTGGTTCTCTATCACTATGGTATGTATCGGTTTGAAGTATTCTTTTCCGTGTATGCCAAGCGCTATACCTTGCCCGGCAAGCATTGTAAACAATAGAAGAAATACTGCTCCGGTCAAAACCCTGTTTTTTTTCATGATCATCAAAAACTTATCAGCGCGGCGGCGGCAAGCCCGGCCGCGGCAAGCAGCCACATATACGGAAGAGTCTTTTTGAGAATGTCCTGAACGTTCAGGTCCAGATAATTTGCTACCCATACATTATGAGTGTTCGTAGGATCGCTTACCCCCTGTATCTGGCCTACTGACAACAGCGCGGCCATCACGGCAAAAGGAGGAAGGGCCCCGGACGAGACTATTATGCCCACCAGCCCCGCTCCCATCCCCCATAGGTTGAGAGGCCCTCTATAGAGCGAAAGAGGGGCCAGAAGAGCGAAGAAGACCACGAACGGCACCGGAGCAGACGGTATTATCCTGACCATGACGGGAGACAGCGTTCTTATCACCGAAGGGTCCGTGACCGAGTTCAGCAGCATACCGATCCCCATTATTATCGCCACGGCCGGACCCACGGACCCCATGCCCTCCGCCACGGACCTTGAAAGCATGTTGAGGCTGCCTTTGCCGTATGTGAACACAAACCCCCACACAAGCCCGAGAAGCATGGCCGTTATTATCGGGAATTCAAAAGGCTGCTGTGGACGGGCGAAAAAATTGTACAGGGAGAAACCAAGCACTAGAATAATAGGAATGACCGGAGTAAGCACGGCGGGCCATGTAATATGTTTGCTGGCTTGATCGTCCTTTTTTATCTCCCATCCTACAGAAACCCCGCGCACCTTTAGTTCGATCACAAGGAAGGAAAGGACTGTCAGGGCGGACAATCCGCCGAGTATGACGGCGAACTTGAGTATCTGTCCCTGGGAAAGCCCAAGCACGCTGATAAAGAGCTGCCAGTTCGTCAGATTGAATATCCCGCCCAGCCCAAGCCCCATAAGGAACAGACAGCCGGCCGTGAGCCTGGGAAGTCCTATGGAAAGCATTATGGGAAGAGCGATGGAGGCCACCATGATGACTGAGCCCAAGCCTCCCAGCACAGTGAACAAAAGCGCCACCACCGCGGTCATCGCGAGAGCCGTCACAAAAGGGTTATCCCCGGCAAGCTCGGCCACTTTTTTTATCAGCGTTTCCGCGATGCCCGCATTGCTGACGAACTGGGACAGCACGGAACCAAGCAGCACAGTGATCACCGCGATATTCAACCGGACGGCACCGTCGGCCACGACCGATACGGCTATGTCCCGCGGCGGTATCCCGGCCACGAACGCTATCACCACCGCCATAACGGGCAAAGCGATCAAAGCCGGCATCCTGTTCAAATACATCAGGGCGGCAAATACCAGAAAAACCAAAAGAATGGCAGTTGCAAGGAACATTACAAAAGGATTATATCACGGGGTCAGCTGAAAAGAAGGTAATTCACGGCCGTGAAAACCCCGGCCCCCGTGGCGCCCTTGCCCCAGAAACGCACTTCCCGCTCAAGGCTCGCTATGCTGGCAATATCAACATGGACCCAGGGGGTATCCCCGACAAAATCCTTCAGAAAGAACGCCGCGGTACTGGTGCTGGCCTTTCCCAGGTCGGAGCAGTTCTTTATATCGGCAACGGAGCTTTTGAGGTACTCGCCGTATTCATCATACAGAGGAAGCTCCCACAGGCGCTCACCGGACCTGCCGCCCGCGTTGATCACTGATTCCACCAGCTCCCCGTCATTGCCAAGAGCGGCGGCGGCTATGTCGCCCAGAGAGGTGGTGCAGGCCCCGGTAAGAGTCGCAAAGTCCACCAGCTTTGAAGCGCCCATTTTCTTAGCATAGGTTATCGCGTCCGCCAATATTAGACGGCCCTCGGCATCTGTGGATATTATTTCCACGGTGGTGCCGGACATTGTCTTAATTACGTCCCCCGGCTTGAGGGCCTTACCGGAAGGCATATTCTCCACAAGCGGGATGACCGCCAGGATGTTCTTTTTTATTTTGAGCTTTGATATCGCCTCCATTGAATAAAGGACCGCCGCGGCTCCGGCCATGTCCTCTTTCATGTCCCCCATTTTTTTTGACGGTTTGATCGAGATGCCTCCGGAATCGAACGTGACCCCTTTGCCTATCAACGCGGTAGTCCCGGAAGAAGAGCTCCCGCCCTTGTGCCATATGACAATGACGGCCGGCGGATTATCGCTTCCCTTGCCGACCCCCCAAATACCGCCCATCCCCATTTTTTTTATAGCCGGAGCATCCAGGACCTTTATGCTCAATTTGTTCCTCGCGCAGACCTCTTTCGCCTTCAGAGAGAATATCCTGGGAGTTAGCATGTTCGAAGGAGTATTCACAAGATCGCGGGTTTTATTCACCGCTTCAGCGCACACCGCGGCGACAGCAAGCGCTTTTTTGCACGGCCCTATGTACGAGGGATCGCTTTGCACCATCGTCATTTCTGAAATACGGAAAACATCCTCTTTGTTCTTTCCGGTCTTATACCCGGGGAATTCATATTCTCGTACAAAAGCCGCTTCGGCGAAGCTGCGGAAGACGTCTAAAGGTGAAGAACCGGATACATCTCCTGCATGAAAAAAAGCCGCCACCGAGGCTGCCCTGGCCTTTTTCGCCTGCTTAACGGTCTCTGAAGCGAACAGCCGCACGGACTCAAGGTCAAACTCGTCTCTTTTTCCGCAACCGACCACCAGGACATATTTCGCGCGTAGCCGGCCGTGGGTATGCAGTACGACATTCGTGTTCTTTTTGCCCGTTATTTCCTTGGATGAGATAAGAGAAGATATCACGCCCTTAAGCGCTCGGTCGGCGGCCGCAAGCTCTCCCGCCGGCTTTAAAGTACCCTCAAAAATATTGAAGGCCAGAAGGTCCGCTTTGGGATTTTGCGTTCCCGGGCCTGAAATGCCGACCTTCATTTAGAACTTCACTTCCGGAGCGTTCTCGGCTCCCTTGACCGCTGCGAACATGGGTTTTTCCCTGTCAAAACCGAACATTCCGGCAAATATCACCGTAGGGAACCTTCTTACTGTAGTGTTGTAATCCTGCACTGCTTCGTTGTATCTCATCCTTGCTACCGCGATCCTGTTCTCGGTGCCTTCCAGATTGTCCATAAGCTGTCTGAAATTCGCATCGGCTTTAAGGTTGGGGTAATTCTCGGCTATCGCCAAAAGACGGGAAAGAGCTCCGTCCAGCCCGCTGGCCGCCTCTATCTTACCCTGGACCGTCGAGGCTCCTGCAAGACGGGCCCTTGCGTTGGCTACCTGAGTGAAAATATCCCTCTCATGCCTGGCATAGCCTTTGACCGTATTTACAAGATTGGGTATAAGATCAAGCCTTCTCTGGTACTGGCTTTCAACCTGAGCCCATGCTGTGGTCACGGCAACGTCTTTGGAGACCAGGCTGTTGTATATGCCGACTATGCCTCCGATCAGTATCACGGCCACCGCCGCGATCCCGGCTATCCACATCATCTTTTTGGACATTGATCTTTCTCCTTTCAAAAATCTACCACGATCTTCCGGCCCCACCTCCGCCAGATCCGCCTCCGCTAAAGCCTCCGAAACCGCCGCCCCCAAAACCTCCGCGGCCGCCGAAGCCTCCACCGTAAAATCCTCCGCCAAATCCGCGTGAGGACCCGCCGCCAAAGCCTCCTCTGGCAGCGATCACGCCCATTATAGCACCTATAAAAATCCCGGCTATCCCGGCAAAAACAAAACCAAGCAGGGCGCCAACGAATGCCGAGACCACTCCGCGGACGGCCTTTTCCCCAAACCTGACGGAGACAACAAGAGAGATAATGAAAACACCCAACAGCGCCAGAAGCAGGTAAAAAGCCTGTCCTCCGCCGGCTCTTTTTACAGGAGCTGAAGGATCGTATTCTTCCGCGACCTTGCCGGATATTGCCAAAGCCCCTTCATAAAGCCCCTGCCCGAAATCCCCTTTTTTGAACTGCGGCAGAACTTTTTCGTCCAGCACCCTGCCTGAAAAGCCGTCGGTAATGATCCCTTCCAGGCCGTACCCGACCTCTATCTCGATCCGCCTGTCCTCTATCGCCGCCAGGATCAGGACCCCGTTATCTTTTCCCTTTTCCCCTATTCCCCACTCCTTGAAAAGCCGTACGGCATAGGTCTTTGCGTCAAGCGGCGCCGCGGTCTTTATGGTAACCACCGCCAGTTCGGATCCGTTCTTTTCCTTAAGGGAGGCGGCAAGCCGCTCTATGTTCGAGCGGTTCACCGGACCTATCACGCCGGCAGTATCATTTACAGCTCCGGACGGAGAAGGAAATTTTACCTCCGCGGAAAATGCCGAGGAACAAAGCATTAACCCGGCCAAGACAAAAAACAGGAGTTTTTTCATCCTTTGCTCTCCTTTTCAAAAAATATCATCAGTTCACGTTCCGCGCTATCAGCCGAATCGGACCCGTGGACAGTGTTCTTTATGACTTTCGAGCCCGGATCTTCAAAACGAAAATCTCCGCGGATCGTTCCCGCCGGAGCTTCCTTGGGATCAGTAGGTCCCATGAGACGGCGAACTTTCTGTATGGCATCAGAGCCTTCCACTCTCATCACTTTGATCAGCCCTGACATCAGGTATTCCACCAGAGGCTCGTAATATTTCCGACCTTTATGAGCGCTGTAGAGCCTTTCAGCCTGTTCGCGCGTGACATATATATCTTTTTCTTCGGCAATGGCCAAGCCGTCCGCGGATATCCTGGAAATGATCTCCGGCGCGAGCCCTCTGTCCATCCCGTCCGGCTTGATCATGACAAAGGTCTTTTCAGGCACGCTTCAGCTCCTCTTTGGCCTCTCTTATAGCGGAAACGACCTGGTTCCTGGCGGTGCCCCCTGTCACATCCCTGCGCGCTATGCTTGCCTCGACGGTCAAATGGTCGTGTATGTCCTCGGTTATCTTGTCGCAGAACTTTTTATAATCCTTGCTTGACAGCTGAAAAAGGTCCCTGCCGGTCTCGACACAGTGCCTGACGATATTTCCGGTGATCTCGTGAGCGGAGCGGAAAGGGACTCCTTTGCGGACAAGGTAATCAGCAAGGTCTGTTGCCGTAAGACACCCTTTTTCTGTCGCCTGGAACATATTGACGTCTTTTATCGTCGCGGTCTTGAGCAGCTTTTCCATCATGACAAGGCTCGGCTTGAGAGTGTCGGCCGCGTCAAAAACGCGTTCTTTATCTTCCTGCATGTCCCTGTTGTACGCCAGTGGCAAGCCTTTCATTATAGTAAGCAGCGCGAACAGATCACCGTACACCCGGCCGGTCTTGCCGCGCACCAGCTCCGCTATATCAGGGTTCTTTTTCTGCGGCATTATACTCGATCCGGTGCTGAACTCATCCGCTAATTCAATGAATTTGAACTCGCTTGTCGCCCAAAGTATCAACTCTTCCGCCATGCGCGACAGATGCATCATGCATATGCTTGAGACCGAAGCGAATTCGATCGCAAAATCCCTGTCAGAAACGGCATCAAGGCTGTTTTTTGATATTGAGGCGAACTCCAGCTGCCTGGCGATAAGCTTTCTGTCGATATCATAACCGGTACCCGCAAGCGCGGCGGACCCCAGAGGCAGAACGTTCACTCTTGCAAGGCATTCCTCGAATCTCTGCCGGTCCCTTTTGAACATCTGGTAATACGCCATCAGATGGTGGGACAACAGCACCGGCTGAGCCTTTTGCATATGCGTGTAGCCTGGCATGGATATATCTATATATTCCTCGGCAAGCTTGACCAGGGTCTTTTGGAACTGCTTGAGCAGGACTTGTATGGCAAGGATCTCTTCTCTCAAATACATCCTGAGATCCGTGGCGACCTGGTCGTTGCGGCTGCGTCCGGTATGTATCTTTTTGCCGGCCTCGCCGACCCGCTCGGTCAGCAGCATTTCGATGTTCATGTGCACATCTTCGTGATGCTTGGCAAATTTGATCTTTCCTTCGGAGATATCCTTTTCGATCTTGGTAAGCGCGGCGGATATCTGGGAGAATTCCGTCTGCTTGAGTATCCTGGCTTTGAGAAGCGCTTTGGCGTAAGCGCGGGTCCCTTCTATGTCCTGCCTGTAAAGCCTCTTGTCAAAACCTATGGAAGATCCGAATTCTTCGAGTGACTGGTCCGTAGGCGCCGTAAATCTTCCTCCCCATGCCTTTTTTGCCATATCAACCTTACTCCTTCCTGCTTACTCCTTACTCCTTACTTCTTCGCTCTCCCCATTCCTTTCATCTGCAACCCGAACAGCTTTATAAAACCTTCGGCGTCTTTCTGGTCGTAAACTTCGTCCTCTTCAAACGTAGCCAGGTCAGCGCTATAAAGCGAGTTCGGAGACTTTCTGCCGACGACCGTGCAGCTGCCCTTGTATAGCTTTACCCTCACGGTCCCGGTCACCTTTTTCTGTGTCTTGTCCACAAAAGCATCCAGGGCCTCTCTGATCGGACAGAACCACTGTCCGTTATATATGAGTTCCGCGTATTTGACCGAAACAAGCTGCTTGTAATGGAAAGTGTCCCTGTCAAGAGTGATAGTCTCAAGCGCCCTGTGCGCCGCAAGAAGGACCGTGCCTGCAGGGGTCTCATATACTCCGCGGGATTTTATCCCCACAAGGCGGTTCTCCACTATATCAACGCGGCCTACGCCGTTGCGGCCGGCTGTTTGATTCAGTTGTTCGATCAGCTTGACGGGCGAAAGTTTTTTGCCGTTCAGGCTTACGGGGCAGCCCTGCTCGAATCCTATCTCTACATACGCAGGCTTGTTCGGGGCTTTCTCCGGTGAGGTCGTCAAAATGAACATGTCGTCTTTTGGCTCGTTGTACGGATTTTCCAGGACGCCGCCCTCGTAGCTGATATGCCAGAGATTGCGGTCCATCGAATAAGGCTTCTGTTTTGTGATAGTTATCGGTATTTTATGCCGTTTGGCGTATTCTATTTCTTCTGTACGGGACTTAAGGTCCCACTCGCGCCACGGCGCTATTATCTCAAGCTCCGGAGCCAGCGACATGAACGTAAGTTCGAACCGGACCTGGTCATTGCCCTTGCCGGTGGCCCCGTGGGCCACTGCATCGGCTTTTTCTTTTTTAGCTATTTCGACCTGGCGTTTTGCTATCAGCGGCCTGGCGATCGATGTACCCAAAAGATACTGCTCTTCGTACACGGCTCCGGCCTTCAGCATCCTGAAAATATATTCTTTTGCAAATTCTTCACGCAGATCTTCGATGTATATTTTGGATGCGCCCGTCTTAAGAGCCTTTTGTTTAAGGCCTGAGAGCTCTTCCGCCTGGCCCACATCCGCGGCATACGCCACGACCTCGCAATTGTACTTGTCCTTGAGCCACTTGATCATTATGGAGGTGTCCAATCCGCCCGAATATGCCAGAACTATCTTGTTTATCTGTTTCATAGCGTTCCTTTCTACCCCATCAGCATCAGCATGACCGCTTTTTGCACGTGCAGGCGGTTCTCCGCCTGATCGAACACTATAGAGTTGGGGCCGTCGATCACATCGTCGGTTATCTCTTCACCCCGGTGGGCGGGGAGACAGTGCATGATATGTAGAGGTCGGTCGCGACCAACCTCTACAGCATGCCCCACCAACCTTGAATTGACCTGATACTTCGCAAAATCCTTCAGCCGCTTCTTTGTTTCTTTTTCCTGGCCCATCGACGTCCACACATCCGTGTATATAACGTCGGCGTCTTTCACGGCTGCGGCGGGATCATGCGATATTTCGCAATCCTCCATCTCGTATCCTTTGGGACAGCAGAGCAAAAAGTTTATACCGGTCATTTTACACAGCGCGTTGAGTGACCGCGCGACATTGTTGCCGTCGCCCATGAATACCAGTTTTAGGCCCTTTACATCGCCTTTTTTCTCTATCAGCGTGAACACGTCCGCCAGCGCCTGGCACGGATGCGCAAAATCGCTCAGAGCGTTTATGACCGGCACGGAAGAATATTCGGCAAGTTCGGTAACTTTTTTATGCTCAAATGTGCGGATGACTATTCCGTTCACATATCTGGAAAGGGTCCGTCCGACATCGGCTATTGTTTCACGTTTGCCGAGCTGTACCGTGGCGTCGCTTAGCAGGATGGCATGTCCGCCCATCTGATAAATCCCTGTCTCAAAAGACACTCTTGTGCGTGTTGAAGGTTTTTCGAATATCATTCCGACTGTTTTGCCGCGCAGACCGTCCCCGAGAGGATCTTTTTTGAGCTCGGAACTAAGTCGAAAGATCTCCTCAATCTGTGCCTGTGAAAGGCCGCTTATGGTTATAAGGTCGTCCATAATTA
>CAZRTO010000014.1:0-12028 GCA_964603025.1 uncultured bacterium
ATCAACTGATATAATAAACCAAAGTTTTACATATCCCAACATCCACATCCAGCCCGTCCCGACGCCCGAGGCAAGAACGCTTACTCGGGATTCCATCGTGATATGCTGGCCTTCCATCAGAACATTTGACGATAGAGGCAATCGGATAAACATGGTTGAGACTTATGCTGTTTATCGTTCCGAACATCCATCCGGGCCTTTTGAATGGCTCTCGGATGTGCCGCATAAAGACGGTGGGATGACGTATGCGGACAGTCGCATTTCTAAGGGCGCCACCTATTATTACAAGCTGAAATTGAGATACTCCTGGCCTGCCAACCGGCCTCCATATTATGAGACCGGCGCTTCATCCAACATAAGTAAAGGGGTCTCTGTCAGATAAAGCGCTCCTGCGTAATCCCACACCTCTATTCCCATCTGCTAAAATAACACTGTATGGACCCAAAGATAATCAGTCAGCACGGGCTGACACTTGAAGAGTACGGCAGGATAAAGAAGATCCTCGGCAGAGAGCCAAGCATAGTGGAGCTGGGGATGTATTCCGTGCTATGGTCGGAACACTGCAGCTATAAAAGTTCGCGCGTGTACCTCAAGAACTTCCCCACAAAAGGGAAACGCATACTCCAGGGGCCGGGCGAGAACGCGGGGGTCATAGATATCGGCGACGGATACGCGATCGCCATGAAGATCGAATCCCACAACCATCCGAGCGCGGTGGAGCCCTTTCAGGGAGCGGCCACCGGTGTGGGCGGGATCGTTAGGGATGTGTTCACGATGGGCGCGCGCCCGATCGCGGCTCTCAACTCGCTCAGATTCGGACCGCTTTCCGATCCTCACAACAGGTTCTTGTTTGACGGCGTGGTCGCCGGAATATCCTCCTACGGCAATTGTCTCGGACTGCCGACCGTGGCGGGAGAGGTGTATTTTGACGACTGCTATACGGGCAACTGTCTCGTAAATGCCATGTGCGTCGGTCTTGTCCGGCATGCGGCGGGTGAAGTAAAGAGCGAGATCCCTTCTTTCATAGTAAAGGCCAAAGCCGAAGGCGTGGGCAATCCGGTCTTGTATGTCGGATCCTCCACCGGCAGGGACGGGATACACGGGGCGACCTTCGCTTCGGTGGAGCTTGACGAAAATTCCGTGGAAAAGCGCTCAAATGTCCAGGTAGGAGACCCTTTTACCGAAAAGCTTCTTATAGAGGCCTGCCTTGAACTGCTGAAAACAGGCAATGTTGTCGGCATGCAGGATATGGGGGCCGCGGGACTCACCTCCTCGCTTTCGGAGATGTCATCAAAAGCCGGCACCGGGGTGGAGATAGAGCTTTCGCTCGTGCCGCAGAGAGAAGAGAAGATGACCCCTTACGAGATAATGCTGTCCGAGTCCCAGGAGCGGATGGTCGTGGTGATGAAAAAGGGCACCGAAGAGGACGCTTTCAAAATATTCAAAAAATGGGGGCTCAATGCCGTAGTGATGGGGCACGTGACGGACGACGGATTCTTTACCGTCAAAGAGAACGGCAAAACGGTGGCGAGGGTCCCTTCCAAATCGCTGGCGGATGACGCTCCGGTCTATGAGAGGCCTGTGGAGCCGGCCCTGTACGCGGAAGTTTCAAAGAAAGTACCAAAGAACAAGAGCTGCAATGTCATGCTCATGGAACTTTTGTCTGATCCGAACATTGCCAGCAAGTCGTGGGTGTTTGAACAGTACGACCACATGGTCCAGACCAATACCTGTGTTCTTCCGGGAAAAGCCGACGCCTCCGTGCTCAGGATCAAATACTCGCATAAAAAGATAGCCCTGACCTGCGACGGTAACGGCAGGTACTGCCAGGCCGATCCGTATACCGGAGGGATGATAGCAGTGTGCGAAGCCGCGAGAAACCTTGTCTGCACCGGCGCCGAACCGGTCGCTGTCACGGATTGTCTGAATTTCGGGAACCCCGAAAAACCCGCTGTAATGTGGCAGTTCAGGGAGTGCGTGCGCGGCATGGCGCAGGCGTGCCGGGACCTGGATACTCCGGTAGTGTCCGGCAACGTCAGTTTTTATAACGAAAGCAACGATACGGCGATCTTTCCGACGCCTGTGGTGGGAATGCTCGGCCTTATTGACAACACTCCTCATATGGACATGGCTTTTAAGTCGAGGGACGATGTTATAGTTCTGCTGGGAAGAAATACCGAGGAAAAAAGCTCATGCCCGGGCCTGGATATAGAGCTTGAGAAGAGCGTTCAAAAGACCTGTCTTGAGGCTGTCCGGTCGGGGATAGTACGCTCCGCGCATGATACCGCCGAAGGCGGCCTGGCCGTGGCTGTAGCGGAATGCTGCATAGAAGGCGGGATCGGCGCCAAAGTATCACTGGATGAGAAGATCCCCAACATAGACCTGCTTTTCGGGGAATCCCAGTCGAGGATACTTGTTTCTGTCCGGCCCTCGGATATATTCAAGATATCTGCGATCGCCAGGCAGCACGGGACGCCGCTTTCCATCATCGGAAAGGTCGGGGGCACAGCGCTCAAGATCAATAACGGCAGGAAGAAACTAGTTGATATCAAACTGCGAAGGATAACTTCGGCATACAGGGATTCAATTCCGGACATAATGAGGGGTTAAATTGGAAGCTGTTTCGGCGGCGGTAATAATCCTGTTCGTTTTTTCGATATTTTCCGGGATCAAGGGCGAGATCCCCAAAGACCCTTCTTCGCGCGCCGCACAGCCTGTCAGCCATTTTGTCGACGCTTCATCGATACCCTCGACTTTTTCCGGGTCTTTTGACCCGGGCGTCAGGGACGCGATAGACAGATTTATCAGGCCGAGAGCGAAAAAGATATCCGTTGAGGAAGCCGCGGAGATATCCGACGCCATCATGAGATACAGTGAGCAGTACGACGTCAATCCGAAGCTCATAACGGCAATGATATTCAGGGAGTCGGCTTTCGATCCGCGCGCGGTGTCTTCATCCAACGCGCAGGGGTTGGCGCAGCTTTTGCCGGCCACCGCCGCTTATATAGGGATAAAAGACCCTTTTGACATTGACGAGGGCGTCAAGGGGGCGGTCGTCTATCTCAAGATGAAACTGGACCGGTGGTCGGGATATCCTAACCAGATACAGCTCGCGCTGGCGTCTTACGCCGAAGGCCCCAATCAGGTCGCGCGCGCCGGAGGGACATATTCGGAAAAGACCGCCAGATATATTGACGATATTCTTTCCGCCTGCAATTCTATAAACTGAGCTTTTTTACTTCTCGCCGCGTTACATTTCTTATGCAAGTTTTCTTATAGTCCGTACGAACTTATATTTAGTTAGAGAAAAGCTATGCATAGTCATATAAACGCGAAAAACAGACTTGTCTTATCTTTGGTCAGCATTGCGATCCTGCTGCTGGTCGGGTGCCAATATTCTTATGCGGCCACTTATTATGTCAAAAACGGCGGCAATGACGGCGCCGACGGACTTTCAGATGCCAGCGCCTGGGCCACTATCAGCAAAGTGAACAATAGGGACCTTGCCGCCGGGGATATAGTGCTTTTTAAAAGGGGGTCTTCTTGGTCGGATACCCTGATCCCCAAGACCAGCGGGTCTTTGTCCCTGCCCATAACGTTCGATGCCTACGGCTCCGGCGACGCGCCGGAAATAAACGTCAACTATGATTCTTCCAAGAAGAGGAGCCTTTATGTTTCCGGAAAAAGCCATTTACACATAAAGAACATGACCTTGCGCAACGGCACAAATGAGGGAGAGGTCCACATAGGCAGCGTGGAGCTCAGCGGTTCCTCATACATTGTGCTCGAGGGGCTTGTGGTCGCGGACACGTATTCAAAATGCGGGCTCATGGTGGGAAGCGCGTCCAGTAACGTTACCGTGAAAGACTGCGTTGTTTATGGTACCCAGTTCCCCAGGTATATGGGCGTTCTGGTGGACGGCGGCGGCATTCTGGTCGGGGATTTTCATTCCAGGAGCGTGGTAGGGACCACGGACGGCGTAAGCGTAATAAACTGCGAGGTGTATGACAATACCGGCTACGGCATCACGATATTTGAAGCTTCCAATAACCGGATCGCCTATAACACCATTTACAACAACTGGGGGCCGGGAATATGGGGAGGGGGAGCGTCGGGTTCTCATTCTTCAGGGAACATTGTTGAAAGAAATACGATTTACGAGAACTGCCAGGGGCAGGATGACGCGTATGGGATAGACTTCTACAGGCCCGGGAATAACAACGTGATCAGATATAACAGGGTTTACAGCCAATTCGATACAGTTAACAACGGGGCTTCCAGGGGAATCCCGTTCGTGCCAGGACTGAGCAATTATATCGGTACGGGCGGGATAAGGTTTGACGGCAATGACACAATGCCGGTGCTTGTCACGCATGGCAATATCGCTCACAACAACCTTGTCTACAATAACTATCACGGTTTTGAGGTGATCCAGATAAGCAATACTTCGGTATTCAACAACACGATCTATAATAATTCAAGCGGCGGGCGTGCCATAGGCATTGCCACGAACAACTCTATAACACCAAAGGTTTCCGGCACTGTTGTCAAGAACAACCTGATATACGGCCAGTTCTTCCTTATGTTCGACTACAATACCGAGAACAGCGATATAGACAACAACCTCTACTATGTTGACAGCGCCAACCTTGCCGCCTGGGGCAGCTACGAGGCCTTTTTCTTTTATCCCAGCGCCGGACAGACGAACCAGTTCTCTTTATGGCAGGCTACCGGACGGGACCAGCATTCGATCATTTCCTCAAACCCTCAATTTGTGAACGCGTCCGCCGGCGATCTCCATATAAATGCCGGATCTCCTGCCGTGGATATGGGAACGACAGAAGGCATCGATATCCCTTCGCCGTGGCTCGATTATGACGGTATCTTAGTGCCTCAGGGTGTAGCGCCCGATGCGGGAGCTTACGAGCAGGCGTCGGAAGAATCGGTTCATATCATAACGGCAAGCTCCGGCGCGGGCGGTTCGATCACGCCTTCAGGGACGGTGTCCGCAGCTGCGGGAAGCTCAATATATTTTGCGATAACTCCTGAAGCAGGCTATTATATCGCGGATGTAGTGATCGACTCTATAAGCACGGGCCCCATCGCAGGATATCTTTTCTCGGGCATAACCGCCGGCCATACTATCTCCGTGATATTCAGCAACAACTGGTCCAGGTCCTATTATGTTGATGCCTCTTCAGGGAGCAATTCAAACACAGGGACTTCCGAGACAAAAGCCTGGCAAACCCTGTCCAAAGTGAATGAGATGAAATTCAATCCCGGGGATACCGTCAAGCTCAAGTCCGGGCAGACCTTTTCTGGTCCATTGTACGTTTACCAGTCCGGCACAGACGGCAGCCATGTTGTATTTGATTCTTACGGAGGGTCAGCTCTGCCGGTGATAGACGCAACAGGAGAAGCGGTGGGGATAAGGTTATTGGCCCAGGAGGATGTCTTCGGTTCAGGGGCAGACAGCCTGTCATATGTTACCATACGAAACCTGGAGGTAAAGAACGCGGGCGCCTCAAACGGGGAAAGCGCGGGTATCTGGGGCGCCAAACTATCCAACATAGTGATCGACAGGATGCTCGTACACTCCTGTAAGGGGGTGGCAGGGATATTCATAGATGCGCCCAACGAGTATGTGACGATATCAAACAGCAGGGTTCATACCATAATCTCGACTACCGAAGCGCGCACCGCGGGAATATTCGGCTTTGGCATCGTCGTTTCCGGGACAGCGGGCGCCGGCAACAGTTCTCATAACACCATTTCGGACAACACGGTGTACGGCAACCACAATTCGGGAATATCGGTAAGCAACAGCTCGGACAATACCATCTCTGGGAATACAGTTTACCTGAACGGGGACTGCGGGATAGGGCTGTCTGAACCCGGGGCCCACCGCAATATCATCGAGAACAATACAGTCTATGAGAACTGCCAATACAAGGACGACCGCAGCGGCATAAACCTTTTCCTTGTCGGGAACGATAACATTGTCAGATATAACAGGCTGCACAGCCAGTACGATACTTATAACGATCCTCAGGGCCACGGGATACTTATCAATACTTCCGAGGGGACATCTACCAGGCTCGGTTCCTGCGGCATAAGGTTTGACGGAGGGCACGAAGGCTTTACGTCCTCCACGGGTAATATCGTCCATACCAACCTGATCACCGGAGAAGGTGACGGATACCAGGTCTATAATTTTGCGGACACGCAGTTCTTCAATAATACCGTATACAACAGCAGAAGGTTCGGGATCATTATTAACGGGACTCACGCGGCAAGCGCGGTAGTTAAGAACAATATTATCAGCACCATGGACAGCTCAGCCACTGTGGGAGGCTATAAACATCTGGCGATGGTGTTGCATGCCACCGGTTATGACATCGGCAATAACCTTTATTTTCCGGACGGGCCTACATTGTTCAATCTTAACGAGACCAAGACCAATTTCAGCGGCTGGCAGGGAGCCAACAGAGACTCTTCCTCTCTCTTGGGGGCCCCTAAATTTGCCAATATTGTGTCGGCCGACTTTTCACTTCAGGACGGGTCCTCCGCGATAAACCTGGGAACTGACGAAGGGATAACCATTCCCTCTCCATGGGTAGATCTTGCCGGCAACACGGTCCCTTATCCCGGGACAAGACCGGACGCCGGGGCGTATGAGTCACAGGCAGCACCGCCTGTCATATCGGGGACCATCAGGGCTTCCACCTCCGGGAATCCTCCCGTTCAGAACGTGCTCGTATGGCTGATGGACGAAAATTTTTCCCCGGTGGGCAGTTTTGTCCTGACCGATGCCAGCGGGAATTTCTCGATAGAAAGCGAGCCGATAGAAGGCTACTTGTATATCAGGCCACAGACCTCTTCGGCGGAAGGGTACGGGATCTATTCTCATCAGCCCCGTGTGTATAAGAAACCTTTGGGCTCTAACACAGGGATAGATATAAGGCTTCCTGCCGCCGCGACTATAATAATCAGGGCCAGGGATGTTGCGGGGAGTATTATGGACAAGGCCTCTTTTGAGGCCGCAAGAGGAAATGATTTTTCGCAGTTCGCGACCCTTACGAACATGAACGGAGAAGTCGTGCCTCATGTGGTCTGGGAAGTGGATGGCGCTGATGGAAGGAAATATCCGGCTTTGATAGCAGATGCCGGTCAGTCCGGAGGCCCTTTTGCGGTTGATGTCCTTTTCTGGCAGACATCAGCTTACGGGAAACTGCTGCTCACGGCGGACAATGCCGGACAGGGATATGATCTTCCCGCCGCGGGGGGTGCTGCTGTTATCGATCTTAACCAGGCCTTGCTGGACACGGTCAATTACCGGTTGCAGACAAAATTCGGACAGACGGGAGCCACACTGGACCAGGCGCTTGCCCTAAGGGACGATCTGGAACTTGCCTCGGCGCGTTCTTCCATAGGTCCGATAAGAAAAGGCACTGCCGAGGTGGTTTTCAAGGACCGCTCCGGCAGGATCGTGCGGGATATCACTTTTTCTATTAGACAAAAGAGCCACGATTTTATGTTCGGTGCTTTCCAGGGAGCGGGGTCTGCGGGGCTGATGTTCGAGGATGATACCGCCAGGAAAGAAGCTTATAACAAAGCCCGGGAAGCCGGGCTAAGCGGGATAACGGCTGTCGGGCTCGGCTGGTCCTATACCGAACCGTATCCGAACGCTCTGATAGACGCCCGGCACGGCATATCTTCGCTTAAGGCAATGGGCTACAGGGTCAAGATACATGGGGCGACCTGGCTGTGGGGAAGCGCGCTTCCGGAGAGGATAAAGTCCAGCACCGACTGGCCCTATGTTATATCTCAGAACCTGGACTACAGGTCTTCTCTGCTCACCTCCTTTGATGCTTCCGGGCATATATGGGAGGCGATGAACGAGCCCGCCTACAACAATTATATAAACATGCCCCGAAACAGTGTCATAAACCTTTTGGGGCAAGCCGCTTCACAAACGGACCGCTCGACCAATATAGTCAACGGGCCTCATGAATTCGATTACGGCGCAAAATATCTGTTCTTTGGACTGGATAACGATCCGGTGAATGACTATCCTCTGACGTATTCGGAATTTTTGCGGGATGCCACTTTAGAAGGGATAAACACCATAGGCCTTCAGTTCTATCCGGGGTTCCGCCTGTCTTCCGGGGCCGAGGGGCCGGCCATGCCTCCGTTCTGGCTGGCGGATACCGTTTCCAGATATTCGGAAATGTTCCCTTCCAAGGATATACATATCACTGAGTTCAGCGTGTCTTCTAACGGCGCGGGATGGACGAGCGGATACTGGAAAGAACCATGGAGCCAGTCAGTGCAAGCGGATTATGCGGACAGGATATTCACGCTGATGTATGCAAATCCGAGCGTTAAATCGGTGATCTGGTGGGATGTGCTTGACGACGCGGATACATCAGTGCTGAACGGCGGACTGTTATCCGCCGGAGGGGTTCCAAAGACCGCATACACCACTTTAAAGGAAAGAATAACCCAGGACTGGACCACGAATGCCACTTTGGAAGCGAATTCTCAGGGGCAGGCGAGCGTGACCGGTTTCGGCGGCACTTATGAGGTGACCCATATAATTCCGTCGTATGGTCCGGCAATGGCGATCGAGGAAGGGGATGTAATTTTTCATATCGCGGAACGTTCCTCATCGGTTGTTGAGATAGTGCTCCCGGTCTTTACGGTTATTGCTACGGCCGGGGCCAACGGGACGATAAACCCGACCGGCCAGATAGTTACAACTGAAGGGAGCTCAGCATCTTTTGTAATATCCCCGGACGGCGGATATGCCGTAGCCGATGTCATCGTGGATGGAGTATCTGCCGGACCTCTGACGTCCTATACGTTCAATAATATCGTTTCAAGCCATTCAATAGAAGCAGTATTTGCGATGGGGGTGCCGGCGTCTCCTAGCGGGCTTAACGCGACGGCAGTATCTACGTCGGAGGCAAACCTGACGTGGGAGGACAATTCTGATAATGAGGAAGGGTTCAGGGTGGAGAGGAGCCTTAGCGGATCAGGTTCATGGACGACAGTGGGGACAAAGGCGGCCGGATCGGTATCGCATAGTGACAGTGGGCTGTCGGGGCACACAAGATATTACTACAGGGTGTACGCGTTCAACGGTGCCGGGAATTCCGGTTACAGCAATGTAGCGAGTGCAGAGACTATGAACAGCGATCCGATATTGAGTCCGATAGGTAACAAGACGACAGATGAGGGTAAAGCACTTATATTCACCGTATCGGCAACGGATCCTGACGGAGACAGCGTGACATATGAAGCGGCGCCGCTGCCTAGCGGGGCGGTTTTCAATACAAATAGCGGAGCATTCAACTGGACGCCGTCCTATAGCCAGGCAGGGACATATGAGGTGATCTTTAAAGCGAGGGACGGGTACGGAGGGTACAGCCAAGAGGCCGTAACGATATTGGTGATGAATGTGCTGCGGACGTACACGATAGAGGCAAGCGCGGGTACAGGAGGGAGCATCAGTCCTAGCGGGGCGTATACAACGCAGGAGGGGAGAAGCACAAGGTTCACGATAACAGCGGACACAGGGTATTCCATTTCGAACGTGTATGTTGACGGTGTGGGGCAAGGCGGGGTAGGGAGTTATACATTCACGAATGTTCAGGCGGATCATTCAATAGAAGCAGTATTTGCGATGGGGGTGCCGGCGTCTCCTAGCGGGCTTAACGCGACGGCAGTATCTACGTCGGAGGCAAACCTGACGTGGGAGGACAATTCTGATAATGAGGAAGGGTTCAGGGTGGAGAGGAGCCTTAGCGGATCAGGTTCATGGACGACAGTGGGGACACTTCCGGCTAACACGATATCTTACAATAACCTTGGCCTGACAGCGGATACGACATATTACTACCGTGTGCTTGCCTATAATATCCACGGCGATTCCGGATGGAGCAATACTGCCAGCGTGACCACGCAGCACTTCACGCCAACTGAAGAGGTCCATGCTCCTGATATCCGGCCTTTCAGCGAGGTCACATCCGGCTCTATAGCCGCCAACTGGGCTTCCGGAGGTAATCCGGACGGGACCCTTTACTACTGCGAGAATATCACTGCCGGGACCGGTTCCGGATGGACCACAGGATTTAAGTTCGTGAGCACAGGGCTTGTCCCTGATCGGACATATTCTTTCAGGGTCAAAGCAAAGAATATGAGCGGTGCCGAGAGCGGATGGGTATCGCTGGGTTCTCAAAAGACGTCCTCAGCAAAAACCTTCAGTTCCGTGAAGAACGGCGAACAAAAACTTCTTTCAGGCGATGTGCTCGGGACAAAAGTCCTGATATCCCTGGAAATAGACGGGGTGTCGGCTTCGGAAATATCGGAAGTCAATTTTTATCTGAACGGAGACCCCCTGAACTCAGCAACAACTTCAAGACTGCTTTCCAGAAAAACTTCCGTCACTAGCCTGACTTATGAACTGGACCTTTCACCCGGCGAATTCTCCCTGCGCATAGAGGCCATAGCGGTATCCGGCGATATATATGAGCAGGTATTTTCCGGGCTTAAGGTGTACAGCGCTGACGTAAAGACCGTTTCCGGGCCGGTCCTTCCTTATCCTAACCCGTATGATCCCAATGCCGGTCCGCTCAGGATATCCTACACGCTTTCTTCAGCTGCCGATGTGGCTTTGTATATATTCGATGTCACCGGCCGTCTTGTAAGCAAAGCCGAGTACTCTTCTTCGATCCCCGGCGGTACCGCCGGTTATAACGAGGTGACATGGAACGGAAGGGACCTGTTCGGGAATATGGTCGAGAACGATATTTATCTTTTAAGGCTAATAGACAGGAACAGCGGAAAGCTTCTCGGAAAATGCCGTCTCATGGTGCTTAAGAGGTGAGAGAGATGAAGATCAGGGCGTTAATAATATTATTGACCGCGATCGTGATACTGCAGGGGCCCGCGGCAGTCCTGGGGGCGGATATAGGCAGGATGGGCGGTGGCGCGCGCTCCATAGCGTTGGGGAAAGCTTACGTCGCCGATACCGGTGACCCAGGCAGTATGTTCGTTAATCCGGCCGGGCTTTCTGCTATAGCGACTTTTGAGATATCGAGCATGTACGTGAACTTTGCGGAGGACGTTTCTTACACAATGCTCGGAGCAGCTTATCCGACCGGATACGGGGTGTTCGCTGTGGGATATCTGGGGGCTTTTTCCGGAGACCTGGCTTTAACCACAGAAGAGAGCACGGGAAGAATAGCTCCGGCCGGGGTATTTAACTACTCGAGCAATATCTTCTCCTTGTCTTATGCCGCTGTGCCATTAGATAAGTTGAGCATGGGGGCGACCGCGAAATACATGATAAAAGGCTCTCCACAGGTCGACGGAGGGATGGGTTCAGGGATGAGCGCGGATATAGGGGCCGTATACAAGATCAACGATCTGATCAGGCTGGGGGTCAGCGCCCGAAATATATTGAGTACCGGTATGAAGTGGGACGGCGGCTTGACCGAAACGGTCCCGTCTGAGATCGCTGCCGGATTGGCGATCACTCCGGACAAAAGGTTCACGGTCATGGTCGAAACAGAAAAGACAGGCAGCGGGGGCATGTTGTTAAAAGGAGGAGCGGAATACGAGCTGAGAAAAGGGCTGAGTTTGCGCTGCGGCGGTGAGCAGATGCAGTCGGGTCCCGGAAGCACCTACTGGAACTATTCAGGAGGTGTAGGGTTTGAAACGGGTCAGATGCGGATAGATTACGCCTATTATAGGGACTCTCTCGTCACGGAGAATTCGTCCCACTTTATATCTTTGTCGCTGGCATTCCCGGGTGTGGCTGCGCTTCCTGCGGAAAGAGTCCCGGAAGTCGTTACGGAAGAGGTGTTGTCGAGCGGTCAGACAACGCCGGAGCAAAGTCCGGTGCAGATCGTCAAGGCAGAGGTGCCAACTGAATACGATAAAAGTGCCGTTGCTGTTGAGGAAGACCGCCTGACGGAACAAAGGGTCAGGGAGTATATCAACCTTCTGGACAGGAAGATAG
>CAZRTO010000014.1:12128-26573 GCA_964603025.1 uncultured bacterium
AGTCTTACAGGAAGCAGAAGAACGCTCGAAAGGTCCGCGAGATACAGGCCGAGAAGCAGAGGACGCTGAAGCGCTGGCAGGCCGAAAAGAGGACTGAGCACTCGGCTCCTGCTCCGGTGAAGCCGGAGGACAGATCAGCCCCCGAGCTGACGGAACAAAGGGTCAGGGAGTATATCAACCTTCTGGACAGGAAGATAGAGTCTTACAGGAAGCAGAAGAACGCTCGAAAGGTCCGCGAGATACAGGCCGAGAAACAGAGGACGCTGAAGCGCTGGCAGGAATACAAGCTTAGGACGGAAGATTAGACAGGAAATTCTTCAAAAGTTTCATTCCTTCGCCGGTGAGTATGGACTCTGGATGGAATTGCACCCCTTCGATATTGAACTCCTTATGCCGCAACCCCATGATCTCGCCGTCCTTGGTCCAGGCCGATATCTCAAGGCAGTCCGGAAGACAGTCCCGTTCGGCAATAAGAGAGTGGTACCGCGTCGCGTCAAAGGGATTGGAGAGACCGGAGAACAGGTTCTTTCTGTCGTGAAATACCTTTGAGGTCTTTCCGTGCATGAGCCTGCCCGCTTTGACCACTTTTCCGCCGAAAGCTTCCGCGATGGCCTGGTGGCCGAGGCAAACCCCAAGGATCGGGACTTTTCCGGCGAAATGACGTATTACTTCTATGGATATGCCGGCTTCTTTCGGCGTGCACGGTCCAGGGGAGATAAGTATTTTTTCCGGGGACATGGCCTCTATTTCCGCGGCGGTGATCTTGTCGTTCCTAAACACCCTGGTCTTTGCCCCCAGTTCTTCGAGATATTGGACCAGGTTGTAAGTGAACGAATCGTAGTTGTCTATGACCAAAATCATGGTCCTATTATAACATTGTCAACCTATCATGCCGGTGCTAGAATCAGACTATGGAACAGACTGAAATTGACACTGTCGCGCGGGCCCATTCGCAGATACTGCAGACCGGGGCGTGGGGACGGGTGAAAGGCGCTTTTGGGTGGGAGGAGCTCTGCGTGACGGACGGGTCCTCCTCGTCCGCAATGATCCTTAAGAGACGCCTTCCGATCGTGAACAAGTGTTTTTTTTATGTCCCGAGAGGGCCTCTTGCCGATTACCGCGAACGGAACTCGTTAACGCCTCTGCTGCGCAAGATCAGGGCCATGGCCAAAGAACACGGCGCGCTTTTTTTGAGGATGGACCCGGAGGTTGACGAAAATGATGCCGTATCCCTGGGTAACCTCCGCGCGGAAGGCTTTGTTAAAGCAAAAAAAGAGATACAGCCGCGGAGCACTTTCATTCTAGACCTTGAGCCAGGGCTTGAAAGCATAAAAGCCGGGTTTGAGAGCAAGTTCCGTTATAATATCCATGTCGCGGAAAAGCACGGCATTTCCGTCGCGCTCCGGACGGATGAAGCCGCTGTGGATGAGTTCTACGGCATTTATTCGGAGACCTGCTCCAGGCAGAACTTCATCATACATCCTCTCTCTTATTACAGGAAGATCCGCTCCGAAATAATCGAAAAAGGCCTTGGCGCCGTTTTTACGGCCTATCACGGGACAAAAGCCGTCGCTTCGGTCATAGTATTCTGCTTCGGCCGCCGGGTCTGGTATATGTACGGTGCCTCTTTGAGCTCTCACAGGAACCTGATGCCCAATAATCTTCTGCATTGGGAGATAATAAAATGGGCGAAGGCATCCGGATACAAGGAATATGATCTCTGGGGGATACCGTCCAATCCGAGGCCGGAACATCCTCTCTGGGGCGTATACCGTTTCAAGAAAGGCTTTAATGCGAAATTGCGCAGATTTATCGGGAGCTATGATCTCCCGTTCAATCGGGCGCTTTACGGCATATTTGACAGAGGAATAATAATGTACCAGAACGCCGCCAGACTTATAAAGAAAGGGACGATGTCCGACTCTCTCGCGGAGTGAACGGAACAAGACCATGAAATTAAAGGAACTTTTAGAGTCCACAAAGATCATTTCCTCTTCCGGAGGCCTTGAAACGGAAATAAGCGGCATCGCCTATGATTCGCGCAGGGTCAAGCCGGGGGATATTTTTGTGGCTATTCCGGGCACTCTGGATGACGGGGCCAAGTACGTGCCTATGGCCATACGAGCCGGCGCCGCCGCGGTGGTCTATGAAAGATCGGCGCCCAGTCAGGGGGTCATCTTGCCGTTCGCGGCCGTGCCTTCCGCCCGCGCGGCCCTTGCCGATCTGTCCTGCGCGTTCTTCGGACACCCTTCAAAAAAGCTGAAAGTGGTCGGGATAACCGGAACGAACGGAAAGACGACCACGGCCTATCTGGTGGATTCGATATTCAAGAACATCACCGAGCATACCGGTCTGATAAGCACCATAGAGACCAGGGTCGGGAACGAGCGTTCTCCCTCGATGCTGACGACACCGGAATCCCTTGAACTCCAGGGGCTTTTTTTAAAAATGCTCGGGTCCGGGGTCACTCACGCGGTCATGGAGGTGTCTTCGCATTCTATAGCGCTAAAGAGGGTCAAAGGCGTAGCTTTTGACTGCGCCGTCTACACCAACTTAAGCCATGACCATCTTGATTTTCATAAGACCCTCGAAGCCTATTTTGATACCAAGATGAAGCTTTTCAGGTCCCTTGGCGCTTCCGGCAAGCCCGGAGTGTTCGGCGCGGTGAACATTGACGACAAATATTCCGAAGCCGTGATGGAGGAGACCGACGGGGATGTGATCACTTATTCTCTTAAAGGCCCGGCTGACGTGTGCGGCGATATCCTTTCGCAGTCGCTCGGCAGCATGAAGATGGAGCTGCGCTATGGCCGCGACACTATCCATGTGGATACTAAATTGTCCGGAAGGTTCAATGCCTATAATATCCTGGCGGCGGCGGCATGCGCCAAGGGATTCGGGATATCTCCCGACCAGGTCAGGGCCGGGATCGTCTCTCTTGAGGCGGTGCCGGGAAGACTTGAGTTCATCGAGAAAGGCCAGCCGTTCAAGGTGATAGTTGATTTCGCGCATTCCCCCGACAGCCTTGACAAGCTGCTGTCTTTTTTGGGCGAATTTAAGACCGGGAGGATACTGCTGGTGTTCGGATGTACCGGCGACAGGGACAAAGCCAAAAGGCCGGTGATGGGAGCCGTGGCCGCGGGAAAAGCGGACTTCTCGGTGGTGACTTCCGACGATCCTCACAACGAAGACCCTCTGGAAATAATCAGGGCCGTGGAGGCAGGGTTCCTGAGGTCGGGAAAAACGGACGGCAAGGATTATATTAAGGTCCCTGACAGAAGGCAAGCCATATACAAGGCCGTCGGCATGGCCGCTCCGGGAGATATACTGGTCATTGCCGGAAGGGGCCATGAAAAAATCCAGGAAGTTAAAGGGGTAAAAATTGAGATCGACGACCGCTCGGCCGCGGAAGACGCGATCGGCGAAATACTTTCTTAGCGCGATAGCAGCGTTCTTTCTCATATTTTCCTGTTCTTCAGGCGAGGAGATCCCCGTCAAGATAAAAGCGGAGCGCCTCAAATTCAGCCAGGAAGAAGGCAGGGTGTACGCTCTGGGAAGCGTGGAGGCCGAGTTTGAAGGAGCGGTGCTTTTGTCGGACAGACTGGAGATAGATATAAACGCGAGCGTCGCCACCGCGGAAGGGTCTGTCGTGATCAGGCGCGACGGATACGAGGCAGGCGGCTCAGCCATGGAGTACCACTTTAATACCGATACCGCGTATGTCAGGCAGTTCAACGCGCAAGTCCTGCCGGAAGGGGCCAAAGCGGACGTGTATCTTAGAGTGGGAGAGCTGATAGACAGGTCCGATGAAAAGACCGGGTCAAAAGGAAGCACGACGACATGCGATCTTGATCATCCGCATTACGAGATACTTGCCCAGTCTTTTTACTATAAACCCAACGACAAGCTTGTGGCATACAGCGCCACCGCGTATTTGAACGGGGTCCCGGTAATGTGGCTGCCTGTGTATATATATGACCTGTCGAAAAGGCGGGTGTCTCTCCTGATGCCGGTCCTGGGCAGCAATAATGTGGAAGGGGATTTTGTCAAGACGGAGCTTTCCTATTTCGGAGATAATGCGGCGTGGGGGTCCCTCTATTTTGATCTCATGAAAAAGAAAGGCAACGGTTACGGCATAGAGCACAACTATATCATGGACAAGAGGAATTCCGGGAAACTGTATCTGTATCATGTGAACGAACTGGACACCGCGCATCCTGCTTACCGAGTCAAACTGGACCATGACGTGCGGCTGGAAAAAGGCTCTCTGAAGCTTGGATATGATTACAGGGATATATATCTTGTTCCTTCGGGCAGGCTTGATCAGACAGGATTTGAGACGCAGGTGAACTGGTCGCAGGACAACGAGGCCTACGCAATGTCGCTCAAGACATTCAACAACAGGATATCCGGCCTCAACGATATAGATCTGCGCACTTCCGTAAAGTCCGGGACTTCAAGGGCCGAGTATTTTTACAGCCTGAGGAACGCTCTCACAGGGGCCAAATGGCAGAACGTATCGCAGGGACTGTACATGGAAGACCGCTATCTGGAAGGGCGTTTGGACGCCGGTGTGCGTGTTAATCTTTACCGGTCCCTCACGCTGGAAGCCACTCCTTATGACGACCGACTTGAGCCTTCGGTCAACCTCTCATACCGCGGGGATTTTTATACGGCAAAACTGTCGGCCAACTATTTTATCGACATAGACAGGGACGTCTATCCAGACGATTTTAAGGCCGAGTACGTGGAAAGGATGCCCGATCTGACCATAGCGCTCAACCCGCGCAACATAGCGGGGTTTAATCTCCGGCCGGAGATATCGTACGGAAGGTTCCATGAGTCAAAATATATTTCGGCGACCGATACACAGAGGCATTTCATGGCTGACAGGTACAGAACATCTCTGGGGCTGGACAGGACCTTTGAGCTAGGTCTGGGCAGCAGGTTTGGCCTGAATCTCGGGGCCGAACAATACTCGTACGATACCGGGGACCAGAGGTACACAAAGAGAGAGAATTATTCCCTTAATACCGATCTGGGAGGCTGGTACAGCAATTCTCTGCGGTATGAGCGCGGAGTGGGCGAGGGCAACAGCCCGTTCTTTTTTGACAGTACTGGGTTTACGTACAACTCGATAAGGGACACCATGGTGTTCTATCAGGGAACGAGGCACCGGTTCACGCTGGACGGCGGATATAACTATATTACCAACAAGTATTTCGATCTTCTTATGAGATATGATTCAAGGCCCAGCGACTCGCTCAGAATAAACATGAGCTCCGGTTATGACCTGGAGAACGGACAGTGGAGGGACCTGGTATCCGTCGTCGGACTGGTCCTGCTGCCTCACCTCAAGGACAGCCTTTCCCATACTTATGACCTGCGGACCGGAAAGACCAGATACGCGACCAATATACTGGAATTTGGCGTGGGCAGCGGCTGGCAGAGCAGGTGGCACTTCAGGTTAGCCCACTCCTACGATGTCGCCAGGGATGCGATAATAATGCAGGAGGCATCGGTAGTCAAGGACCTTCACTGCTGGGAGGGGAAATTCTCCTGGTCGGAGTTCCGCAAGGAATACAGGGTTACCTTCACACTCAAGGCCTTCCCTGATGTTCCTGTCGGATATGCTTCCGGCAATCAGGGCCTTTTCATCGAAGGATTTATGGAGAGGATGAGCGATCAATGACCACCAAACTGTCGGCGATCTTGTGCGTTTTGTCAGTCCCTCTTTTTATCCTGCTCTCAGGGTGTGCCAGAACGGTCACGATACGTCCCGATGTTGGAAGCCAGATGAGCATTGAGATAACTTTCAGGGGGGATGTGGACACGGTATCTAACAGATATTATATGGTCTTTGGCGGCACATCTCCGGTATTCATTGACAAAGACAGATATTTTTTCGCGCCTGGCGAGGATTATCTGCAGGAAAAGCTCGATACCTTTACTCAGGAAGCGGAATATTACGATAACTTCTTCCGGACATGGGGAGACTTTGTTAAGCTGAGAGATAACACATATTATATATGTAACGGCCCGTTTTCTTCGGCAACTTCTCATATTTCATATGTTTTATCCCTGTTGTCTTACAGAACGACTTCGGGAGAGGATCCCAAAAAAATAAAACTGGCATTTTATCTGAGCAAATTGACCGCGCCTCTTCCTGAAGAGATATATTTCAACTTCCTGGCGGTGGACGGTAGCGGACGGCTCAGGGACAAGCTTGGAGCCACCGATAACAGGATCTCAGTGAACAAAGGAACTTCGGTGCATAATATCTCGGAAGCCGCCGACCCGTCGATAGGAGCTTCCCTGGATATAATCTCCTGGAAGGTTGAGATCCAGTGATGGACATGAAAAAAGCAGTTCCGCTTACGGCGCTTTCGGGATTACTGGCGTCTTTTGCTTTTCCCCCCGCCGAACTTTCGTTCTTGTCGTGGGTGGCTTTGGCGCCTTTTTTGGGATGTCTTTTCTCTTGCGGCGGCCGCCGCAGGGCGGTTTTGCTGGGCTTTATTTTCGGGCTCACGTTCTTTTTGGGTGTCTTTGCCTGGGTAACTTCGCTTTCAAGGTGGGCGGGGGCCGTCGCGTATGCGGCATGGCCGGCTCTCAGCATCTTTCAGGCCCTGTTCATCTGCCTGTTCTCTCTGTCGTCCTATATCATTTATAAAAGGTACGGGTCCGGGCTGATCCTGTCCTTGTCCGTTCCGCTGCTCTGGGTCTTTACGGAAATATTGCGCAGCAGGGGGCAGTTCGCGTCTTCGGGCGGGGTGCTGGGTTATACGCAGTATATGAACCTGCTGGTGCTCCAGACGGCGTCGCTGCTGCGGGTATACGGGGTGAGCTTTCTAATAATGTCCTCTAACCTCGCGGTTGCTTTGCTGTTCCTGAACATAAAAGATCCGGCGCGCGCGCGACGCCCGGCGTTTGTTTTCTTGGTCCTCATTTCGGCTTCGCTTGTTTTCGGCGCTTGGAAACTGAACACCCCTCTGGTAAAAGATCAGTCCAGAGGGTTCAGGATCGCGTTAGTGCAGCCGAGCTTCGACCAGGAGTATAAAATGCGCCCGTCAAATGTCGTGCCCATGCTCATGGAGCTGGAGAGAATGACAACAAGCTCGAAGGGATTCAGACCGCACGCGGTGATCTGGCCGGAGACCGCGGTGATGGATTTTCCCTTGAGGTCCCCGTATATAATGGGCTATCTTGCCGGGGCTGCTGCCGGATCGGGGGCTCATCTTGTAACGGGAGCTTTTTTTTATGATAGCGGCAAATACTATAATTCCGCTTTTTCTTTTTCTCCCGCGGGACACGTACTGTCCAGGTATGACAAGGAACATCTGGTGCCTTTCGGGGAATACCTGCCGTTCAGGGGGTTGTTGTATCCGATCTTGAAGGGGACCGGATATTTTGAGCGCGACCAATCCTCGAATCCGGCGCCTTCGCTGTTGTATATCGGAGAGGTCCGCGCGGGAATGATGATATGTTTTGAGTCTATGTTCGACGATCTGGCCGCGGCCAGGGCAAAGAAGGCGGATTTTTTGCTGACTATAACAAACGATGCATGGTTCGGAAGAAGCGCGGCGGCTCGGCAGCACATAATGTCCGGGCCGTTCAGGGCGGTTGAGAACGGGAAGTATTTTGTTCAGGCCGCGAACAGCGGCATATCTGCGGTGATCGATCCGCGCGGCAGGTTCATCAGAAGGAGCGAACTCTGGGAAAAGACCGTTATAGAAGCGGTTATTTATCCAGATACCGGCGGCCGATGACCACGGCAGCGTAATCGTCATACGGCTCGGGAGGGAGCCGGAGCCCTGAAGGGATAAGCCGCCACAGCCCTTTTGGCGTGTTCTCTTCCCAGTACAGCTTCCTGGCTTCGAGCGTCGAGCCTTTCTCATTGACGAAAAGTATAGTGGTCTTCAGGTTAAGATAGGAGATCTTTTTTTCTATGATCTTTCCCTGGCCGCTGTTGCCCAGCAGGATGATATGGGGCTGGTACTTGTAACATAATTCAGAAACGCTCTCCTCAAGTTCAATGGTCTTGACGACCCTTCTTTCGAGTATAGCCCCGTCCTCAAGTAGCACGGCAATGCCGGACCTGAATTTTCCGGGATCAATTGAGATGATATTTGAGGACATGTCTTTGCCTCCCTTTTAGTTTTTGATCGACAGTTCTATCTCAAGCGGGCCGGTGGAAAATGTGTCGCGCAGCGAGATCACGCTGACCTTCATGATCCTTCCGGAGGATCTTATCGTCTTTGCCGTCTCAAATATCCTGGAGTAGGGGATAGTGCCCACGGAACCGTCCGGGCCCGGTATCATGCCTTTTTCTATCGCTTTTTCATTCACGCTTGAAAGGAGCTGTTTTATCCTTTCCTCTATCTCGGCGGACGACTTTGATCCGTTGATGTTGTCCGACAGTATAACTTCGCCTTTTTTAAAGGCCTGTACGTTCTCGAATATCTCAAAATGAAGAGGGATCTCTTCACCAAAGACTACGTTGCCTGCCGCGACCAGCCTGATGACGGCGCTGCCCGACTTGTCCGAAAGGAACCCCACGGCCTCATCAAGCTCCTCCATGGGCATAGATATGTAATGGTCTTTTTTGCCGCCTATCGCTTCTTTTATGGCATTGTCCGTGTTGAAGAGTATAACGGCCAGTTTTTCTTTTATCGCGTCCGCGCCGCCCGACAGGTCTATCACGGTGCTGGTCACCACGTCGCCGACACTGTACAAAAGCTGTCCGGACCTGGCGGTTGACACTTCTTTCGCGAGTTCGTCCCTTGTCTTTTGCAGCGACGAGATCTCTTTTTTTGACGCATCGAGAGTGTTTTTGAGATCGTCTATTTCCGAAAGCAGCTTTTCCTTGTCCTTTTTTATCCCTTCAAGCTCTCTGTTGCTTTTTGATATGCTGGCTTTCAGACTGTCAAGACCGAACACCGCGGTCCTTACGTCGGATGAGACCATGAACAGTATCAGCCCGGTGAACAGGGCTATCATGGCTCCCGTGACCACTGTTATGGCTATGGCGGTATGACGCGGCCTTAAGTTGAATACGGTAAGACGCTTTCTGCCTATGAAATGGCCTACGCGGTCTCCCGTAAAGGCGATCAGCCCGGAAACTATGATTATGATCGCGACCGTTTGTATGGCGAACATATGGTTATTGCCCCGCTCTGTAAAGTATCCATCCGCCTATGCCGGCTGTTATGACATTTGGCAGCCAGGCCGCCAGGAACGGCGATATTATCTCCATCTGTCCGGCAGTCATGCCTGCGAACATGAGCACATAATAAATGAAGATTATTATAACACTAATACCCAGTCCTATAGAGGACGCTTTTCTCGTGGGATTGAGCCCTAGGGGAGCGCCCAGCAGGGTAAAGACAAAGCACGCGAAAGGTATGGCAAGCTTAAGGTTGAGCTGTATGGAAAGATCCGCGACGTTCTCTCCCATTTTCTTCTTAAGGTCTATATAGTTCTTGAGAGCGCCGAAGTTCATGTCCTCGGGGTTCTTGCTTCCTTCTTCCAGGTCAGCCGGGGTCAGCTTGAGCACGATATGCTGCTCTTCAAACCGTATGAGATGCCTGTATTCGCCCTCATCCGACAGGAAATAAGTGGTGCCGTTCCTGAATATCCAGCGGTCCGTGTCCCATTCGGCGGTGCGGGCGTTTATAAGCTGGCTGAGCCGGCCGTCATCGAACTCCTGTATTATCACTCCGCTCATCCTGTTGCCAGAGGACTTGCGGGCGTAGAATATCCGCTTGAGCTGTCCTTTTTCAAGCTCGGGTATAAAAACATTCTCCCGTATCTTTGGGGCTTTTTCTATCTTTGTTTCTATCAACAGCTTCTTCGTCGCGTGGTTGGCCTCGGGAACGACGATCTCGTAGAACGCCAGGGTCAAAAAGCTGACCGCCAGGCCCATCGCGAGCACAGGGGCCATTATCCGGTAAAGACTGACCCCTCCGGCCCTGAATGCGATTATCTCCTTGTCGGACGAGAACCTGGCAAAAGCCAGTATTGAAGCGAGCAGCATGGCCATGGGGAATATGTACACGACGACCGAAGGGAGTTTAAAGATGAACAGCTGCGCCGCGATGTGCAGGGGCATTCCCATTATCACCACGGCCCTTACCAGCTCGAACATTACCATGCTGGCGGAAAGTATAAGGGTGAATGCCGTGACCCCGAATATGAAAGGGTCCAGCAATTCCTTTATTATGTATCTGTCTATTATCTTCATGATCCTACAGCCGGAATTCTTCCCCCAGATATGTTTTTCTGGCGGTCTCGTCGTTTGCTATGAAATTGGAGTCACCCGAGACCAGTATCTTGCCTTTTTGTATTATATAGGCCCTGTCGGTGATGGACAGAGTCTCTCTCACGTTGTGATCGGTTATCAGAACTCCCAGCCCTTTGTTCTTGAGGTATGTGATCACCTTTTGCAATTCTGATACGGTTATGGGGTCTATCCCGGTGAAGGGCTCGTCCAGCAGAAGGAACGACGGGTTCATCGCAAGCGCTCTGGCTATCTCAACTCTTCTTGACTCCCCTCCGGAGAGTTGATAACATCTGCTGTTCCTCAGGTGGGATACCCCCAGCTCGTCGAGCACAGAGTCCAGCTTTTTTTTGTATTCGCTTTTCGGGACTATGTTGGTGACCTCCCACAGCATCAGGATATTCTCTTCCACGGTCAGTTTTTTGAATATGGAAGATTCCTGGGGCAGATATCCCATGCCTCTCTGGGCCCTTTTGTGCATGGGCAGATGCGTGATATCTTCGCTGCCCAGATAAACATGTCCCTCGTCAGGGCGCAGCAGCCCGACGACCATGTAGAATGAAGTGGTTTTTCCGGCGCCGTTGGGGCCCAAGAGCCCGACCACTTCGCCTTTGTTGACCTCTATGGAGATCTCGTTAACGACCCTCCTGCCGCCGAAAGATTTCACCAGTTTGTCGGTTTTTATGAACATGTGAACCTCCTTAGGTCCTCCAATTTTTTCATCGCTGTACCGCTGTCCAGCACCTTCTCGGCGATCTTCAGGCCTTCCCTGATATCGCCGGCTTTTTTGCCCACTGCTATCGCGGCCGCGGCGTTAAGAAGGGAGACATCCCTTCTCGCGCCTTTTTCCCTGCCTTCCAATATTTTGACGGCGATAGCGGCGTTCTCTTCAGCACTGCCTCCTGATATCGCGGACAGCGGATGTTTCTTCATTCCGAAGTCCTCGGGTTCAACATAATACTCGCTGATTATCCCTTTATTGAGATGGGATATTTTGGTGCTGCCTGATATCGATATCTCATCTATGCCGTCCGTGCCGTGCACGACCATGGCGCACTCGCAGCCCTGGTTCTTGAGGACCTCGGCCATGACGCGCGTTAATTTTTTGGAGTAAACGCCCATAAGCTGTCCTTTGGTGTTCGCGGGATTGCTGACGGGCCCCAGTATGTTGAATATCGTCCTTATTCCGATCTCTTTTCTTGTGGGGGCGGCGTACTTCATGGCCTGGTGAAAAAGAGGCGCAAAAATAAAGCCTATGCCGACGTTGTCTATGCAGGCGGCCACTTTTTCGGGCGAAAGGTCTATCTTTACCCCAAGCTGCTCCAGAAGGTCGGCGCTGCCGCATTTGCTTGATACCGCCCGGTTGCCGTGTTTTGCCACGACAACGCCGGCTCCCGCGGCTATGAAAGAGGCCACCGTGGAAACATTGAAAGTGCCGGAAATATCCCCTCCGGTACCGCATGTATCGACGAAATACTCGGCTTTAGGAGCAAGCTTGACCGCATGGGATCGCATGACCTTGGCGAATCCCGTTATCTCTTCGGGCGTTTCTCCCTTTATTCTCAGGGCGGTTATGAGAGAGGCGATCTGGGAAGGCGTGGCCTTTCCGGTCATTATCTCATCCATGGCCGACTGGCTTTCGCCGGGCGAGAGATCACAGCCGTCAACGAGTTTTTTGATATATTTACGTATCACAGCTTTTGGTAAATTATATCATAGTAGGCCCTTTATGCTATAATGTTCAATAGTTGAACATTATGGACGAGCATGAGCACAAAATAATCGCAGAACTGTCCCGGAATTCAGCGGCCTCCCAGCGGCACCTGTCCAAGGTCTCTGATCTGTCGCTCGGCATGGTCAATATGGTGCTTCACAGGCTTATTGAAAAAGGGTATATGAAGATAAAGCAACTGGACGGCCGTAAGGTCCAGTACATACTCACTCCTAAGGGATTCTCGGAGAAGATCAAGAGGTCGAAGCAATATGTCAGCCGCACGGTAAGCCTCCTTTCGGCTATGAAAGAGGCCGTGAAACAGGTGATCATCGATCATAGATCCAGGGGTATCTCCAAGATCTGTGTTCTCGGCAGGGGGGAATTGCTCTCGGTGATCGAACTGGCCGCCAAAGAGCTCTCTTTTGATGATATATATATATCAAGGGCTGACGGCATGGAAAAGGTAAAACCCGGGACCCAGGCGGTGTTCTGCCTTACCGAAATGCCCCAGCAGAAAAATGGAGGACCTGAATTGGTCGATATTATGCAAAAGATAGCGGAGAGCATGGGATGAAAAATATCGGGATGCTTGATCTTAAGGCCGAATATGCGTCCATAAGACCGGAAGTTGACGCGGCGCTCGCGCAGGTTTTTTCAAGCGGCGCGTTCATACTTGGACCGAATGTTGCGGCCTTTGAAAAAGAGTTCGCCGAATATATCGGGACAAAATTCGCCGTGGCGGTCGCCTCCGGGACCGACGCTCTCTTTCTTTCATTAAAAGCTATCGGGATAGGGCAGGGGGACGAGGTCATCACCACGCCGCTCACGTTCTTTGCCACTTCCGAAGCGATATCGTACACCGGGGCCAGGCCTGTTTTTGTCGATGTCGATCCGGCTACCCATAATATCGATCCTATGAAGATCGAAAATGCTGTTACCAAAAGGACCAGGGCAATTATTCCTGTGCATCTCTGGGGGCTCCCGGCCGATATGGACGGGGTGACTTCGATCGCAAAAAAGCACGGGCTTTTTGTGGTCGAGGACTGTGCTCAGTCCGCAGGGGCCGTTTATAAGGATAAAAAAACGGGATCTTTCGGGACGACCGGATGTTTTTCATTCTTTCCTACAAAGAATCTGGGATGTTACGGGGACGGCGGGATGATAACCACAGACGACGAAAAAGTGTATGAAACGCTCAAGCTTCTTCATCTGCACGGAAGCAAGTCCAGAGGCGTGCACGAAATGATAGGCTACAACAGCCGTCTCGACGAGATTCAGGCGGCGATACTCAGGATAAAACTGAAAAAACTGGACGCATGGAACGGCGCGCGAGCGGCCAACGCGGACTATTATACTTCGGTCCTTTCCGGTGCGGGGATAAAATGCCCGTCGGCACCGTCGGGGACGAAGCATGTCTATCATCAGTATACTGTCGAGCTGGAAGGCAGGGAGAGAGCGATCGAAAGCCTAAAGGCCTCAGGGGTGTCCGCTTTTGTGTACTATCCCAATCCCTTGCACCTGCAAAAAGCTTACGAAGGACTGGGATATAAGACCGGCGATTTTCCAAACAGCGAGGAGATCGGCTCAAGGATGCTGTCGATCCCGGTGCATCCGTTCCTTTCGGAAGCTGACAGGCGGTCGGTGGCCGAGGCGCTTAGCGGATTTGTTCAGAAAAGATAAGCCAGCCCCAGAGCAACCAGCCTGACCGGAGAATTCTCATTCAGTCCCATGCTGTATCCCAGGTCCAGCGCGAGCCAGTCAAAGAGTTCTTTTTTTGCGCCAAGCTGGATCATCTGCGGGTTCGGTGTTCCCGAAGTTTCAAGATTGTATTCAAATATCAGATCGGTCCCGATCCGTTCTGCAGGGATTACGGCCGTAATAGAGGAAGTCGTATACCAGTCTAGTATATTGTCCGCGTGCCAGCCTCCGCTTTTTGCCAGTCCAAGACTGTAATGGGTATCCACCTTGCCGAGCTTTTTTGAGTACATGACCGAGCCGGAAAAATTGAGAGCTCCCTTGATGATCCTTTTTGAGACCGGGTTGTTCTCGATCCCGGCATTTATCCTTGCCGAAAATCCCTCGCGTGAGGCGTAGCCGGGAAGGCCCCATTTCATATTGAAGAACGATCTGTCCGGGCCCGAGAACTGCGGCAGTATTACGGGAAGATTCAACCCGATATTGAAATCAGAATCAACGCCTTTTTTTATCTGGAACCCGAGAGAGCCGACCTGGCTTGAGTCCGCGTCCTTTATGGAAGAGTAGTATACTTCTATCTGGGTCTTGCCCGGGTCTATAGTGTCATAGTCGTCCGCTACTAGAGGATTAAAAGCCAGGCACGTGCCGCAGATCATCGCCGGCAGTAAGAACACGGCTGCCGATAGAATGATCGCATCAAGGGCGGTTCGCATACAAAGATTATCGCATAAATGGCCGAATGTGTGCTATAATACAAATG
>CAZRTO010000015.1:0-1575 GCA_964603025.1 uncultured bacterium
GCTTGACAAGTTCTTAATATCTGTGTAACATTCTTTCAAAAGGGGGTGAGAAAAATAATGAAGAAAATATTATTAGCCTTAGTGGCGGTAATCCTTATGGCCTCGTTCGCAGCCGCTTCAGTGAGTGTTGGCGTTGATTCCGTAACCGGTGCAAATGCTTTAGCACTTCGCTATGATTTCACAAAAGATATCATGGCTAAAGTAGGGATCGGCTACAGCAACGTAACGGTAGGCGGTGCCTCAACAAGCACGACTGCTTATGGAGCGCAGGTAGGGTACTTGCTGCCAGTTAAGCTGGGTGGTGCGCGACCGCTAGTTGCTGTAAACTACAGCAATGACGGCGGGACTCCTGCAGGCACAGTGATCTCTCTTAGATTGGGAGCAGAGATAAAAGTTGCGGATGGAGTAAAGCTGAGCGCAGGGATAACTCCTTATGCATCGGCTACAAATTCGTGGTATGATTCAGCTTTCGGAACCGGTGGTGGGTGGATGGCTTTCTACGCCGAAATCATGTAGTAGAAGCTTCAGTCCATTGTCTTTCTTAAGCTCCTTCGGCTAGGACGAAGGAGCTTTTTTATTTGCACAGAATGACGGATGAAGTATGAAGGATGATGAGGTTTTTTTGTGCTCTTTCTTCATCCGTCATCCTTCATCCCCAAAAAAAATAAGAAAACCCATTGTTCAGAGATGCCCGCAGAGTGAAAGCAACAGTTTATCTGTTATAATCTTTATATGCTAGGCTCATTTTTTCTCTTCCTGTCCGCTGCGGTAATCTCGTTTGCGGCGTCGTATCTTATAATCTTTGTGTCCCGGCTGGTCCACGCCGGCCAGAGCATCCGCGCGGAAGGGCCCGCGCAGCATATGAAAAAGGCCGGGACCCCGACGTTCGGCGGTGCGGCGATATTCGCCGCTTTTTTTATAACTGTGCTTATATTCGTCGATCTTGATCCGATGACCACAGCGCTCATGCTTGCCGTCGGGGGGTCCGCTCTGATAGGTTTTTTGGATGATTATCTTAAGGTCGGTTCCGGATGCAACGAAGGACTGGATCCCGTGCGGAAAATGGCTCTACAGATCATCGTCGCACTGGTCTTTGGTACAGTTCTACTGCTGAACTTTCACGACCAGACGGTGTCGGGGCTGCTTAAGGCCGTCCGCTTTGATCTGCCGTGGCTCTATCTGCCTCTGGCCGCTTTCATTATGGTAGGCACATCCAATGCCGCGAACCTGACTGACGGTCTCGACGGCCTGCTTGCCGGACTTTCCATAGCGGCTTTTCTGGCGTTCGCGGTCATAGCGCTCAAGGTCGGGCATCACGATATCTTTGGCATATGTCTTGCGGCGGCAGGTTCCGGGGCGGGTTTTCTTGCGCTTAATATGAATCCCGCAAAGATATTCATGGGCGATGTGGGCTCATTGGGTCTGGGAGCGCTTCTCGCGGGAGTGGCTGTGATACTGCATAAGGAACTCTTGCTAATTGTCATCGGCGGAGTGCTTGTTGTAGAAACGCTGTCAGTGATCATCCAGGTCGCGTCGTTCAAATTGTTCAAAAGGCGCGTATTCAGGATGAGCCCC
>CAZRTO010000015.1:1675-25782 GCA_964603025.1 uncultured bacterium
GGTTACGGCAAAAGCGGCAGGGCCGCAGCCGATAGATTGTTGGCCGCCGGGGCGACGGTGAAGGTGTCGGAAACCGGCCTCACCCCCCAGCCCCCTCTCCTAAAGGAGAGGGGGAGCGAAGTAACTATGTTAAATGATCCCTCTCCTTTAGGAGAGGGATGCCCGAAGGGCAGGGTGAGGCCAAATATCCAATTCGAGTATGGCGGCCACACCATTGATTTCTGCTGCGATGCGGATATTATAGTTGTCAGCCCGGGAGTGCATCTGGATATCCCGGCGATAGAAGAGGCGCGCAAAAAAGATATTCCGGTCATTTCCGAGATAGAACTGGCTTTTTTGTTCTTTTCAAAACCCGTTATCGCCGTCACCGGCACGAACGGAAAGACCACCACAACCACTCTTATAGGAGAGATGCTGAAGAAAGCACGGCTTAGAGTGGCGGTAGCGGGAAATATCGGGATACCCCTTGTATCAGTGGATGACTCAAGCCTTGATTATATTGTCGTGGAGGTCAGCAGTTATCAGCTTGAGACGATAGACCGGTTCCGGCCCAATATAGCGGTAATGCTCAACCTGACGCCGGACCACATGGATCGTTATAAGACCATGGAGGCCTACGCGGCCGCGAAAAAAAGGCTGTTCATGAACCAGACGCCGGATGATGTATGCGTGTATAACTGTGACGATCCGCTTGTAAGAGAGATCGTTACGGATAACGCCGCCAGAAAAATGCCGTTCAGCAGAAAAGAGGCGCTTGATACCGGATTGTTCGTCAACGACGGGTTCGCGGTCAGGCTCAACGAGAATATCACGGAAACGGTATTCAGGACGCAGGACGTGAGGATCAAAGGCCTGCACAATCTGGAGAACGCTCTTGCCGCTTCCAGCGCGGCCCTTGCCTGCGGAGTGCCGGCTTCTGACATAGAGGAGACTCTCAAGGCATTTCCGGGCGTGGAGCACAGAATAGAGTTCGTCAGGGAGCTTGACGGCGTTAGGTTCTTCAATGATTCCAAGGCGACCAATCCGGATTCGACCGTTGTGGCTTTGAAGGCCCTTGCGGGGGACGGCGGAAGCACTGTCCTCATTCTCGGCGGCAGGGACAAAGGAACCCCGCTTAAAGAGATGTGCGACACGATAATCTCCTGCGCGGGATCTGTTGTGCTGATAGGAGAAGCTGCGGACAGGTTCGAATGGGAGATCAAAGAGCGGGGGTTTATGTCCGTGAAAAGAGCTTCTTCACTGGAGGAGGCCGTGAACATATCGCGCTCGATATCTTCGGCGGGGGACAAGGTCCTTTTATCTCCGGCGTGCGCCAGTTTTGACATGTTCAAGGATTTTGAGCACAGGGGAAAAGTGTTCAAGGAGATCGTCAATAATCTATGAACGGAAGGCAAAGACCCGACTACGCGCTGCTGATCGTGACATTGCTGCTGATGCTCTTCGGGTTCCTGATGGTGCTGAGCGCGACCACCGTAGAATCGCTTGCTTCCGGTGATCCCGCCTATTACCTGAAAAAGCAGTCTGTTTACGCGCTTGCCGGACTTCTGGCCATGTTCGCGGGTTATAGGATAGATCATACCGTGTACAGGAAATATTCAGGCTTTTTCCTCGCCGCTTCTTTTGTCGCTCTGCTCCTGGTATTTGTCCCGGTGCTCGGCAGGTCGGCCGGAGGAGCGGCCCGCTGGGTAGATCTCGGTTTCTTTTCTTTTCAGCCTTCGGAAGCAGTAAAGATCATGCTGATACTCTACCTGGCGGACGCGCTCGCCCGGAGGCGCGACAGGATACAGAACTTTTTGACAGGGGTACTGCCTCTGCTGGTCGTTGTGGGAGTTTTTTGCGCGCTTATAATGCTCCAGCCAGACCTGGGTACGGTGATAGTCATTTTTGTCAATTCACTCCTCATGATATATCTTGCCGGAGCAAGAGCTTCTCATATACTTATGCTTATCCCTCCGGCTCTGGCGGGAGTGCTTTTTCTGAGCTTTGCCAGCCCGTACAGATGGAAAAGGATCGTGGCGTTCCTGGACCCGTGGAAAGACCCTCAGGGAACGGGATTCCACATAATCCAGTCATTGATAGCTATCGGTTCGGGAGGAATATTCGGCTTCGGGGCAGGGAACAGCCGTCAGAAATTCCTTTATCTTCCGGAACAGTACACGGACTTTATTTTTTCCATAATATGCGAAGAACTGGGTTTTTTGGGAGCCTCCGTCCTGATAATCCTGTTCTTGTTCCTTATCTCCAGGGCTATCCGGATATGCCGGCTGGCCCCGGACGCCTATTCGATGCTGATAGCTTCTGGCTTGGCCGGCTATATCGGGCTTCAGGCGGTCATTAACATGGGTGTGGCGACTGGAGCGCTTCCGACCACAGGCATCCCTCTGCCTTTGATAAGTTACGGGGGCACATCGCTTGTGGTCACCATGTTCGCGGTCGGCATACTTTTGAACATCTCCTCTCACAGGAGGGCTGATACATGAAAAGGAACACCGACAAGATAAAAGTGGTCTTCTGCGCCGGCGGGACCGGCGGCCATATCTATCCGGCCATAGCGGTCGCCGACAGGCTAAAGCTGAACAACAGGCTGAACGAAATAAGGTTCTTCGTTTCCGGACGGGATATAGAGCGCTCTGTTTTTTCGCAGCGCAAATATCCCGTCAAGGAGATCCCGTCCGCGCGTACTGTCCGGTCCGTTATCTCCGCTTTTGCCGGCATGGTCATCTCTTTTGCGGAATTCATCCGTAACAGGCCCGACGTTATCGTTTCGATGGGCGGATATTCAGGCATTCCTCCGGTGATAGCGGGATATCTGCTGCGCATACCGATAATTCTCCACGAGCAAAACGCTCTCCCGGGCAAGGCCAACAGGTTCCTGGCGGTGTTCGCTCAAAAAGTGGCGTTGTCTTTCGAAAGAGGGGCGGACAGCTTTCCCAAAAAGAAAATAAGGATCACGGGAAATCCGGTGCGCGAAGAGATACTGGCTTGCGCTTCCCGAAGAACAGCGGCGGCCGCGGGCACGCTGCTTGTGATGGGAGGCAGCCAGGGGGCCGCCGCCATAAATGACGCGGTCATCGAAATGCTCGGGCTGCTTGGCGACCGGGAAACTGCTGTCAAACGCATCATTCACATAACCGGGCCGCGGGATCATGCCCGGGTGTCAGCGCTGACCGGGACCGGATACGGACATATCGAATACTCGGCATTGTCTTATGCCGACAGGATATGGGAACACATGGCCGTATGCGGTCTGGTCATCAGCAGGGCCGGGGCCACGGCGATCGCCGAGATAAACGCTTCCCGTCTTCCCAGCATTCTTGTGCCTTATCCTTACGCCTCGGAGAGGCATCAGGATGTCAACGCGCAGACGGTGGAAAATGCCGGCGCCGCGAAGGTCATCCCTCAGGACAAGTTGTCCGGCAGATATTTGTTGGATATAATTGACTCATTGCTTGGAGAGCCGGACGCGTTGAGGCGCATGTCCGAAATGAGCGGGCGTTTTGCAAAACCGGATGCCGCCAGGAACATAGTGGAACTTATATATGAAACAGCTTGATATTTCAAGAGCCAAGACCATACATCTTATGGGTATAGGCGGCTGCGGAGTAGGCGCCATCGCCAAGATACTGATAGAGATGGGTTTCAAAGTTTCGGGATCCGACATCAAGGAAAGCGCCAATACTATAAGGCTCAAAGAGATGGGGGCCCACATTTTTTTTGAGCACTCGGCATCCAACGTGAGGGAGGCCGATATAGTGGTATATTCCTCGGCCATTGACAAGAACAATCCGGAGCTGGCCGAGGCCAAGGCGCGCCAGATAAAATGTCTGCCCCGAGCGGAGATGCTCTCCTGGATACTTTCCCAGTCCAAGACCCCCATCGCAATAGCCGGGACGCACGGCAAGACGACAACTACTTCTATGATGTCCCTGGTGTTCGATAAGTGCGGAATGAATCCGACCTTTCTCATAGGCGGGGAGACCACGGACGTGGGCGGCAATGCCCGGCTGGGCAACGGCAAATATTCGATAGCCGAGGCTGATGAGAGCGACGGGTCTTTCCTTTTGCTCCGTCCCAAGGTTAGCGTTGTTACGAACATCGAGGCCGACCATCTCGACCATTTCGGCGATCTGGCCAATATCAGGGAAGCCTTCCTTGAGTTCGTGAACCTTTTGCCGAAAGGCGGGACTCTGGTGGTATGCTCGGACGACCAGGGAAATCTGGACATGCTGGAGAGGATCGAGACCCAGACCGACGTCATAACTTACGGCATGGGCGACCAGGCCATGTTCCGGGCGAGGAACATAGTTTTCGGGGAGTCCAGCGTGAAATTTGAAGTCCTGAAAAAAGGACGCCTGCTCGGGGACGTGAAACTGAATGTGCCAGGGACCCACAATGTCTTAAACGCCCTCGCGGCGATCGCTGTCGGGATAGACGAGGGTATCGACTTCATGAGCGTGAATACCGCTCTCAGATGCTTCACCGGGGTGCGCAGGCGCTTTCAGCTCATCGGAAGGGTTTCAGGGATACTTATATACGATGATTACGGCCATCACCCGACCGAGATAGCCGCGACGCTCAAAGCCGCTAAGCAGAGCTGGTCGGCGGTGAAAAGGATCATCTGCGTTTTTCAGCCTCACCGCTTCAGCCGCACCATGCACCTGAGAGAATCTTTCGGTAAATGCTTTAAAGATGCGGATCAGGTCGTGCTAACCGATATCTATTCGGCCGGAGAAGCGCCGATAGCCGGAATATCCGGCGAGACCGTCCTGGACGAAGTCCTGAAGAATAAAGAGGACGGCGTCGTATATCTTCCGAAAAAACAGGATATCTCGAATTATCTGGTAGAGAACGCTGTCCCCGGAGACCTGATCATAACAATGGGGGCAGGGGACGTTAACACCGTGGGAAAAGAAGTTTACAGCAGATTAAGGGAGAAGCACAAGAATGAAAGAATTATTCGATAAGCTTTCCGGCAATGTCAAAGCGGAACTTTTCCTGGACGAGCCCATGTCCAAGCACACAACTTTCAGGATCGGCGGACCCGCGGATATTCTGGCCGTTCCCAGAGGGGCCGAGGACATAAAGGCCCTGATGCTGGAGGCGGCCGCGGCCAAAGTCCCGTGCTTTGTCATGGGGAACGGATCTAACCTGCTTGTTTCCGATAACGGAATAAGAGGCCTGGTGATCAAAATATGCGGGGCCATGGACAGGATCGACATCGATGGCACCAGGGTAAATGCCCAGTCCGGAGCTCATATGAGCAGGCTGCAGAAAATCTGCGCCGAAAAAGGGCTCTCCGGACTTGAGTTTTTTGCGGGATTGCCTTCCTCCCTCGGGGGAGCGATAGCCATGAACGCCGGTTCCTGGGGAGGAACGATCTCCCTTTTCCTCAAAAGGGTCACGGTCCTCACCAGGAGCGGCAAGATCATGAAAATGGACAAGGCCGACTGCGGTTTTTCATACCGCAGCAGCGAGATACTAAAACAGGGAGCCATAGTGCTTGACGCAGAATTTGAGCTTGAAAAAAAAGATCCGTCTGTCGTTGAGGCGAGCCAGAAAGAGATACTCAAACTGAAGTCCTCGTCACAGCCTCTGACATATCCGAGCGCGGGATGCGTATTTAAGAATCACGGCAAGGAATCAGCGGGGAAGCTCATAGAACAGGTCGGACTAAAAGGCGAGAAAATGGGCGGGGCTCAAGTGTCCGAGGTCCACGCCAATTTTATCGTCAATACCGGCAACGCCACCGCGGCGGATGTAATAGGGCTGATCAACAGAATAAAAGGGATCGTTCTCGAGAAGACCGGCGTGGCGCTGGAGCTTGAGATAAAGCTGATGGGTTTTTGACCTTTTCCGGGTTTGGTTGCCATGAACTCCCTTATCTGGTATTATGTTTGCGAAAAGGTTTTTTGTGCCAAAAAATAATTTTCTCTATTTTCAGGACATGATCTCGCGGCTCAACGATTACTGGGCAAAGGCCGGCTGCGTGATACAGCAGCCTTATGACATCGAAAAAGGCGCCGGCACCATGCATCCGGCCACTTTTTTCCGGGTGCTGGGTCCCGAGCCGTGGAATGTTGCCTATGTCGAGCCCGTGCGCCGTCCCGGAGACGGACGGTACGGGGAAAATCCCAACCGTTTGGGAGCTTATTATCAATACCAGGTCATACTGAAGCCTTCACCCGAAGATGTTCAGGACGTGTACATAAGGTCCCTTGATGTCCTGGGCATAGACCCGAAAAAACACGATCTGCGGTTTATCGAGGACAACTGGGAATCCCCGACGCTGGGGGCCTGGGGGGTGGGCTGGGAGGTCTGGCTGGACGGCCTTGAGATAACACAGTTCACTTATTTTCAGCAGTGCGGCGGATACGACCTGAAACCCATAAGTGCCGAGATAACGTACGGTCTCGAGAGGATCGCCATGTATATACAGGGCAAAACGAACGTGTACGACATAGAGTGGAACAAGGACATAACTTACGGGGACGTGCATCTTCAGGGCGAAAGGGAATATTCAAAATACAGTTTCGAGTCAGCGGACACTGGATTTCTGTTCAGCACTTTTGAAAGCTGTGAAAAAGAGGCGGGCAACCTGCTGAGACAGTCGCTCGTTCTGCCTTCCTATGACCTGGTGCTGAAATGTTCGCATACTTTCAATCTGCTGGAGGCCAGAGGCGCTATCAGCGTGACGGAGAGAGCCAACTATATAGGCAAGATAAGAAAGCTTGCCAGGATATGCGCGAAACTGTATCTCGAACAAAGGGAGGCGCTCGGGTACCCGCTTTTGAAAGGAGGACTCTGATGACGAAGCTTCTTAAGCTTTTTGACAAGAACAAGCTGACGTTGATAGTAAGCCTTCCGGAAAATTCGCTTGAAATGGCCAAGGCGGCCCTGGATGCCGGAGCGGACGCGCTGAAGGTCCATTGCAACGTGAAACACAAGGCCAGCGGAGTGTCTTTTGGTTCGCTCGAGGAAGAAGGCGCCAAGCTTGCCGCGATACTGAAAGAGTCCCGCGTTCCCGTGGGGATAGTTCCGGGTGCTCAGCGCAAACCCACCGTGGACGAGATGAAAGAGATCATAAAAATGGGTTTTGATTTTGTCGATATGAACATATCCGACATGCCGGATTATTTCCATTCGCTCACTGGTATAACAAAAGTGGCCGCTCTCGAGAACGAGAACCAGCTTGAAAAAGTGGTCCAGAGGAAAGAGTCCGATTTCAGGGCTCTTGAAGCCGCCGTTGTGCCGCACCTGGGCTACGGCCAGAACCTGACGATAGGCGATCTCAGGTCTTACATAACCCTTGCGGTATCTTCGGGATTGCCTGTGATAGTCCCGACTCAGAGAAAGATCACCTGTGAAGAGGTCCCTATACTGGCGGATACCGGCATCAAATCGCTTATGATCGGGGCGATAGTTACCGGGAAAACACCGGCAATGATCTCCGGAGCGGTGGCAGAATTCCGCAAAGCCATAGACGAACTTTAAAAAGGCGCATGAAAAAAATACTGCTCGTGCCCCTTGATGACCGCCCGTGCAACTTAAAATTTCCTCTCATGACGGCAGCGTCATGCAGGGATGTTGTGGTGTCGGTCCCTCCCGCAAACTATCTCGGCAAATACAAAACACCCGGCTCGCCTGAAAAGATATGCTCCTGGCTTGAGAGATCATCTGCTGATGCGGAAGCGGCGGTCATATCCGCCGATATGCTCTGTCTGGGCGGGCTTGTGGCCTCCCGCACGCCCGCTGCCCGTGCCGAGGAAGCCGTCAGGCGGCTTTCTGTCCTTACGCGGCTCAGAAAAGAAAATCCCAAGATGAAGATATATCTGCACAGCGTTCTCATGCGTCTTTCCATAACTGCGGATTCAAAGGAGAACGAAGGATTGTGGAAAAAGATATTTGAACGCTCATCTGACGGGACCTTGGCATCTTCGGCAGATATCCCCGAGAACGTCCTGGCGGATTATCAGAAAGCGAGAAAAAGGAACCATGCCTTGAACCTGGCATGTATAGACCTTGCTGCCGACGGGACCGCCGATCTTGTCGTCATATCCAAAGAAGATTGCGCTCTGACCGGCCCGCACAAAGATGAAGAAGCCGCATTGAGGATGAAGGCCGCTTCCACCGGAGCATCCGCCAGGACCATGATAGTGAACGGGGCCGATGAGATCGGCGCCTGTCTTGTGGCCAGGCATCTGCTTTCCCAAAGGGGCCAGAGGCCGAGGATAGCGGTCAGATATTCGTTCGGGAAAGGTTCTGATGTCTCTTTGTATGAGGACGTTCCCCTTGACAGAGTGGTGTCGGACCACCTGGAGCTTGTCGGAGTTGAGAGGGTCGAGCCCCTCAAGGATGCTGAAAAAGTGTTCTTTGTCCATTCTTTCGCGGGCGCGCAAAAAGACCTGATGTTCTCGCAGGAGGTCGTCAGGACCGCGGATGAAAGACATCATCTGAAGAATTTCTGTTCGGAAATAGTGATGATGGAGGAGATAGACAGGGAAGCCTTTGTGGCGGACGTATTTTATGCCAACGGATCGGACAGCGATTTTATGGAAAAATTCGCCGCACTAGGGGACCCGAAGAAACTTCTGTCTTACGCCGGCTGGAACACCTCGGCCAACGCCGTAGGGTCCGCTTTGGCGGCCGCGGTCGTTCCGGCCGGAGCGGATCTTTTGCTGCGCAGATATGCGGAGGACCTGGGCTATCAGTCTGTTGTAAGGAAAAAGCTGCGGTCATTTCTGGATGGGGAAGGGATATCGAATTACGATCTGTCCGGACGGCTGCCGGAAGCCGAGGCGTTTGCGTCCAGGGAGATGAAGAAGTGGGGGGTCGGGTTTTTCCCGAAAATAGGTCTTCCCGAACCCGTGTCCGTTAATTTGGCCTTTCCGTGGGGGCGTACCTTCGAATGTGACTGTGATATAATTTTCCCATGAACCCAGACATATCCTCCGAAGTCCTGGTCTGCGGAGCAGGCATTTCGGGGTTTGCAGCCGCATATTCTGCCGCCCGTTCCGGAGCAAAGGTCACCTTGCTGGAACAGCTGGGCGGCGTTGGCGGGGCGGCCTGGGCGAACCTTGTAAACCCTTTTATGGTCCCCAGAATGGAAGGCCGGGACCTGGTAAAAGGCATATTTTCCGAGCTGACCGCGCTTCTCAAAAAAACCGGGTCCTGCGCTGAAGGAGAGCTTTTCGGCCAGCCGCATATAGTGTTCGACCCGGAACGCCTTCAGTCGGTGATGCTTGATATGCTTGAAAGCGCCCAGGTAAAACTTCTTCTGCATTCCTCCGTCACAGCCTCGATAATGAAAGACAAAGACGTCAAAGGAGTGATCGTTTCGGGGAAATCCGGTGAGATGAGGATCTTTTCTTCCTGCGTTGTGGACGCGACGGGAGACGGGGATGTGGCTTTTTTGAGCGGTTGCGCCTATGACAAAGGACGGCCCAAGGACGGTCTCTGCCAGCCCGCCACTCTAATGTTCAGGATAGCCGGCGTGGACACATCAAAGATGCCCTCGCGGGATGAAATGAACGCCATATATTCCAAGGCCCGCGCATCCGGCAGCATACGCACCCCGAGGGAGAATTTTCTGTGGTTTGAGACGCTCAGGCCGGATGAATTGCACATAAATTCCACGCGCATCCCTAGAATAGACGGTACCGATGTCCAGGACCTCTCCAAAGCCGAGGTTGAGGGCCGAAAGCAGGCGGTGAACCTGCATGATTTTCTCAAGGAGAATGTGCCTGGATTTGAACTGTCTTATATAAGCCGGATGGCGTCCGGTGTCGGTATAAGGGAGTCCCGCCGGATAAGGGGTGAATATACACTTACCCTGGAAGATGTGCTGGAAGGAAGAACTTTTGACGATCCTGTCGCAAAGAACAACTATCCGGTGGATATACATGCCCCCGAAGGCTCCTCCACGCTTTTCAGGAAGCTCGGGCCGGGTATTAGCTATGAGATCCCGTACAGGTGTATGCTCCCGAAAGGCACAGACGGATTGATCGTCGCGGGCAGAGCGGTGTCTTCCACGCATGAAGCCCTTTCCTCTCTCAGGATCATGCCTGTCTGTATGGCGATAGGGCAGGCAGCCGGGACCGCCGCGGCCATATGCGTCAAAAAAAAGATAAGGCCCCGTTCACTAGACTACGGGGATCTGAGAAAGGCCTTGAATGAACAGCAAGCGGATCTGCGCTGAAGCCGGTCTGGGACGCAAGCTCGCCGCCGAGATGAAGGATCTTTTTCCCGGTAAAGGGCCCAAAGAGATCGCGTCCCGTCTCGGCATAGAGATCATCTATGAAAAGCCCGTGGTTTCACGCCAGCTGGTCCGTCTCAGCGAGTACAGAAAAAAGCAAAAACAGATAGCGGTCTTTTTCCGCGAGGTGGAACACACCGCCATAGCCCATGAGCTTTTTCACCATCTGGAGAGTGCCAGGGGGATCAGGCTTGACCGAGACGCGTCGGAAAAAGAAGCAAAAGCTTTTGCGGAGGTCCTTGCGTAGATATGTTCTTATACCTGGTTGTCTTTTTGACGGCCCTTTTGGTCACCATATCGCTTGTGCCAGCGGCCAAAAGCTTTGCTTTTCTCTTCAATGCCATAGACAAACCTTCCGCGAGAAAGGTCCATACCGGCCCTATGCCAAGATGCGGAGGGGTAGCCCTGTTCGGGGGATTCCTTACGGCCGTGATCATCGGGCTTGTCGCGGCCTTCGCGTTCGGAAGGATGCATATAAATTATTCTGGTGTCCTTGCCGTGATCGCCGGCTCGATGATGATCTTCCTGATCGGTCTTTTTGACGACATAAAGGGGATATCCCCCACAAAAAAGCTGATCCTACAGATACTCGCGGCGCTTGTACCGGTTTCCATGGGCATCTCAATTCAGTTCATATCCATACCTTTTACCGGAGTGCTTTTGCTCGGGGTCTTCTCGGTCCCTCTCACCGTTCTTTGGATAGTAGGCGCGACCAACGCGCTTAATTTCATAGACGGTCTTGACGGCCTGGCCTCAGGAGTATCGGCGATAGCGGCAGCCACTCTCTTCATAGTGGCCATCAGGATGCACCAGCCCGGAGCCGCCATAGTGCTGGCCGCCGTGTCAGGCGCGGCTATAGGGTTTCTCCGGTTCAACTTTCATCCGGCTTCTATATTCCTGGGAGATTCCGGAAGTCTTTTTCTGGGATATATACTGGCGGCGGCTTCCATAATAGGAGTGCTAAAGAGCACGATCATTTTTTCCCTTTTGATCCCCGTTTTTATACTGGGCGTGCCCATTTTTGATACGGCCTCGGTGATAATGCGCCGGATGCGCGACGGCCATCCGATATTTTACGCGGACAGGAGACATTTGCATCATCGTCTCCTTGACAGGGGGTTCAGCCATAAACAGGTCGTGCTGTCGATATATTTTGCCTGCATACTTCTGGCGGTAGCCACGCTTTCTCTGTCGTTCCTGTCACCGCTTACAGCAGCCTTTGTACTGGCTGTCACGTTCGGGGGATCGGTGGCTCTGATACGGAACATCAAAAAATACGTCAAACGGTTCGTGGTAACGGAAAGGTGAGTATATGCACAAAAAGAGAGTGATGTTCATATTCGGCACAAGGCCCGAAGCCATCAAAATGGCTCCCGTGATCGCTAAGATAAAGGCCCATCCCGATATTTTTACGGCTATAGTCGCCGTGACAGCACAGCATCGTGAGATGCTTGACCAGGCATTGAAACCTTTTGGCATAAGGCCGGACTACGACATGTCTATAATGGAACCTCACCAGACCCTTACCTCGATAGTTTCGAAGACACTTCACGGGTTCGAAGAGATCGCTCTGCACGAAAGGCCGGACATAGTGCTTGTACAGGGGGACACCTCCACCACTTTTGCCGCAGCTCTGGCGGCTTTTTACAGGCAAATACCCGTCGGGCATATCGAAGCCGGTCTAAGGACGGGACGGAAATACAATCCTTTTCCGGAGGAAATGAACAGAAAAATGACCACAGCACTGGCCGACATGCATTTTGCCCCGACAGAGACATCTCTTGAGAACCTTCTGAGGGAAGGGGTCGCAAGGTCGAGGATCTTTGTCACGGGCAATACGGTGATAGACGCTCTTCTGGCCGTTTCGGGCATGCCATGCGACCTGAAGAGGTCCGGCGTAAACCTCAAGAAGGGGAAAAAGACGATACTTGTAACAACTCACCGCAGGGAGAGCCTGGGGATACCCATGAGGAATACATGCGAAGCAGTGGCCAATATAGCTAAAAAATTCGCCGATAAGGTCTCCATAATCATTCCGGTCCACAAGAACCCCGTGGTGCGCGATATCGTGGAAAGCACGCTCCAGGACCTTAACGAGGTCCAGCTGATCGAACCTCTTGATTATGTGCCGTTCGTGCACCTGATGAAAGAATCGGACATAATCCTCACTGATTCTGGAGGCATACAGGAAGAAGCCCCTTCGCTGGGCAAACCCGTACTTGTGCTAAGACAGGTGACCGAGCGTCCAGAGGCGGTGCTGGCGAACACGGTAAAAGTGGTAGGCACCGATAAAGATACGATATTCAACGAAACACAGCGCCTCCTGACGGATGAGGATGAATATAAGAAAATGGCCCGCGCCCTTAATCCTTACGGCGACGGGAAAGCCTCGGACCGTATCGTTGCCGCACTGCTTAAGTATTTCGGGTTCACCGACACGGGGCCCGATGAGTTCGTCTATGCCAAGACCGAATGATAAACCGCAGATAGCTGTATTTGCCGATCTGACCTGGCAGGTCGTTTCGTGCGTCCTGGCCCCGCCTCTTATGGGGCTCGCCGCCGGACGTTATCTTGATAGTGCCGGAGGGGCCAAAATATTCACGCCGGCCTTGCTTCTGCTGGGCGTGGCCACGGGGCTGTGGTCCCTGGCAAAATTGATTAGTAAAATCCGGCAAAATTTGGTAGAATAGTCGTGAAGATCCGCTAGGAAGGTGGGAATATCCAGATGATAGAAGTCGGGGAACATGCCCTTTGGAGAGCCGGGGGCATAGTCTTTCATTCCGACACTATCATATCTTCACTGGTCGTCTCGGCTCTGATAGTTGGGTTTGTAGCTGCCGCCAACCTCTTCATACTCAAAAAAGAAAAGCACATATCCGGTTGGCAGGCGGCCTGCGAGCTTTTATATCTATTTTCAACATCGATCTGTACGGGAGTGATGGGGCAGCGCGGCAAGAGATACGCCGCTTTTATCGGGGCGCTCTTTATCTTCATACTTACCGCCAATGTTTTCGGACTTCTTCCGGTAACTGAGACCGTCGAGCTCTTTTTCGGGAAATGGATGCCCAGAGTGGTCAGGCTTGAATCCCCTACGTCCGATCTCAATGCTACGGTAGCTCTCGCGGTTACAGTGTTCTTTGCGATACATTACTTCGGCATCAGGGCCAAAGGGTGGGCCTATTTCAAAAGGTTCTTCAGTCCTAACGCGCTTTTCCTTCCTCTTAACATTATGGAGGAGCTTTCCAGGCCCCTTTCGCTTGCGATACGTCTTTTTGGCAACACGTTCGGCAAGGCGACTATATTGCTGATCCTCGTATCCCTTACCGCTTTTCCTCTGATATATCCTGTCCCTATAATGGCGCTGGGCCTCTTTATAGCTTTTGTGCAGGCGTATATTTTCGCCCTGCTGAGCACTTTTTACATAACGTCCGCGGTGTTCGAAGATCATTGAAAAAGGAGGAAAGAAAATGGACCAGATCACGATCCGGGTAATTTCCATTGTTTGTGCCGCGCTTTGTCTGGGTGTTGTGGGGGCAGCCACTGCTTTTGCGCAGGGCAGGGCGACCTGTTCGGCGCTTGACGCGGTGGCCAGGCAGCCTGAAGCTAAGGGTCCTATAACCCAGCTCCTGATAGTCGGGCTGGCCATAATAGAGTCGATAGCGCTCTACGCGCTGTTGATGGCGATAATCCTGATATTCGTGAATCCGTTCGCCGGATAAGATTATGATGCTTGAGCTGAACGGCACCATTATCGCGGTCATCGCGAACTTTTTGATCCTGGCCTGGATATTGAGCAGGTTCTTCTATAAACCGATAGAGGACATCATCGAATCCAGGAAAAAGTCGGCGGCCGCCGTCATGGACGAAGCGGAAAAAAAGCTGTCCGAAGCGGAAGCTCTCAAGCACGACTACGAAGAAAAGATGAAAGAAGCCGAGGACAGGTCCGGCGAGATAATAAAAAGCGCAGCCGCGGCTGCCAAGGACATGCAAAAAGATATCATCGATGAAGCCCGCAAAGAGGCCGGTAATATAATCGCCTCGGCTTCCAGGGACGCCGAACGGCTGAAACAGGAGGTCTACTCCTCGGTCAGGTCTTCAGTGGCTTCACTGGTGTGCGCGGCAGCCGGAAAACTTTTGCGGGGAAAGATCGATCGGGAAGCGGACAACGTACTGATAGAGGATATGATCTCAGACCTTGAAAGGACAGGGCTCAACTAGATGACGCAGATAGCGGAAAAATACGCCAAAGCGCTGTTCATGGCCGCCTCTGACTCGGCTGAGCTTGTGGACGTGAGAGAGGCTTTCGCGCTTTGGATAGACGGCCTGCGTGACGCGCGCGGCGTGCATCCGCGTCATCCTCTGCTCAAGGGGTTGCTCTCTTCTGTCTTAAAGCGAGACAGGGGGCCGTTCATTTCCGAGATATTCGAGAAATACTCAAAAATGTGTGACGATGCCCAGCGCCGCTCAAAAGCCGAGATAACAACTGCTTTCCCGATGGACCCGGAGCACAGGGTCGCGTTATTAAAGACCCTTTCCAGGTTGTCCGGTTCGAATATAGAGCTTGATGAGAAGCTGGATAGTTCCCTGATAGGAGGAGCGGTGGTCAGGATCGGGGATAATGTTTTTGATTTCAGCCTGTCTAAGAGGCTGTCGATGCTGAGGAAGGAGCTTGCCGGATGAACAAGCTCAGACCGGAAGAGATAGCAAAAGTACTGAAACTGGAGATAGAAGGCGCCAGGGTCTCGGGCGAGATATCTGAAACCGGGTTTGTTATGTCCTCCGGGGACGGGACTGCTTCCGTCTTTGGCCTTTCCGGCGTCATGTATTCGGAGCTCGTCAATTTTTCCTCAGGGGCTTCGGGCATAGCTTTTTCGCTCATGCCGGACAGCGTGGGGTGCGTTATCCTCAACGGTACAGTAAAAGAGGGGGATGTCGCGACACGCACCGGCATGGTGATAAATGTTCCTGTGGGGGAAGAATTGGTCGGCAGGATCGTCGATCCGCTGGGCAATCCGATAGACAAGGGAGGCCCTCTGAGAGGCGCGCGCCGAAGGCCCATAGAGAACGAGGCTCCCGGCGTGCTTGAACGTGCCACCGTCAACAGTCCAGTACAGACCGGCATAAAGGCGGTTGATTCCATGATCCCGATAGGAAAAGGTCAGAGAGAGCTGATAATAGGCGACCGGGGTACCGGAAAGACCGCTCTTGCGGTTGACGCCATACTCAACCAGAAAGATTCCGGGATATTCTGCGTCTACGTGGCAGTCGGACAAAAAGCTTCCACAGTGGCAGGGATCGCCGATGTGCTGAGCAGTAAAGGGGCGATGTCCTATACCACGATAGTGTTCGCGGGCGCCGATGACAGCCCTGCGCTTCAGTACATAGCCCCGTATTCGGGGTGTGCTATAGCCGAAGAATATATGTATTCCGGGCGGCATGCTTTGATAATTTATGACGACCTTTCCAAACATGCGGTATCATACCGCCAGCTTTCACTTCTTTTGAGGAGGCCTCCCGGCAGGGAAGCTTATCCCGGTGATATATTTTATCTGCATTCCAGGCTGCTTGAAAGATCAGCGATGCTGTCAAAGGAGAAAGGTTCCGGCTCTCTCACGGCCCTGCCTATAGTCGAGACCCAGGCCGGGGATATATCATCTTACATACCGACGAACATCATCTCGATAACGGACGGGCAGATATACCTGGAATCAGAGCTTTTCAATTCCGGTATTAAACCTGCGATCAATGCGGGGCTTTCCGTTTCCAGGGTGGGAGGGGCCGCGCAGGTCCCGGCTATGAAAAGCGTGGCCGCCAATCTGCGTCTGGACCTCGCGCAGTTCAGGGAGCTTCAGGCATTTTCCCAGTTCTCATCGGATATAGACAAGGGGACGAAACAGAGGATACTGCGCGGAGAGAAGCTTATGGAGATGCTCAAGCAGGACCAGTACCAGCCGATGCCGGTCGCCGACCAGATAGTAGTGATATTCGCCGGGACAAGGGGATATTTTGATGATCTGTCGTTCCAGGACCTGCCAAAGTTCCAGAAGGGGCTTGTGAGCTATGTTAGGAACAATTATTCTTCGCTTGCCGCAGAATTGGCGGCCGGAAATGTTCTGGAAGAGAGCAGGATAAAACAGCTGTCCATAGCGGTGGGGGCGTACAAGACCATGTTCGGAGGCAAGGAGAAGTAAACCGCAGTGAGGACCTTGAGCGGGATAAAGAGAAAAATAAGGACGGTCACCAGCATCCAGAAGGTGACCAAGGCGACGGCCGCGATCGCGAACATAAGATTTCAGAACCTGACTTATGCTCTCAGGTCGGCTATCGTATATCAGGAGGCCATAGCCGCTTCCGCCAGGGATATATCCGGCCATTTGAGCGAAAGCGACATAGAGAGCATATCCGGTTATTTCAAAAAGGGCAGGACGGGCAGGACCATTCTGATAGTTCTTTCAACAGACAAGGGGCTGTGCGGGACATATAACAGCAGGCTGTTGGAGCTGCTGGCGGAATTTTCGAGGGCCCAGATAAGGCTGGGCAGAAAACTCGGATTCATATCTTTCGGCAGGCATGCCACGGAATATCTCACTAAAATGGACCGGAATATCCTGCTCGCCAGACCCGCGGTGTCGATCACCGGCGCGAAGCAGGAGTCGGAGGAGATCACAAGGTATGTCCATTCAAAGTTCTTCTCTTCAGAGACGGATGAGATCCATGTCCTGTACAACCGCTTCTATTCCTCAGGCTTGCAAAAAGCCCATTCATTCCGGTTGTTGCCTCTGGACGTTACCCTGGAGGCATTTCCGGCAAAGAACCGCGGCGGCAGCGAGGAAGAAGGAATAATGGGGGCGTCAGGGACGTCCTTTAGTACGGCAGATTTTGAGTTTGACGGGGATGCCCCTGGATTTCTGAAAAGTTTTTTTTACCGGCACCTTGAAGCGACGCTGCTTAGAACGGTACTTGAAAGTGTCGCGGGAGAGCACGCCGCGAGAATGAACGCGATGCAGGAATCCACTTCCAACGCAGATGAGCTTATAAAGGACCTTTCAATGAAATATAATAAGATGAGACAGGCCAGGATAACGGGAGAGCTTATAGAAGTGGTCGGCAGCGCGGAGGCACTCAACTGATGGTCTCGGGCAGAATAAGGCAGATCGTAGGTCCGGTGGTGGATGTTGAATTCCCTGAGGGACAGCTTCCGGGGATTTACAGCGCACTCGACACCGAAAGCAACGGCAAAAAGATCGTTATGGAAGCCGAGTCGTATCTGGGCGACGGGGTGGTAAGGTGTCTGGCCCTCAGTTCCGTAGACGGCCTGGCCCGCGGCCAGGAGGTCAATGACACAGGCAGTCCGATCCTTGTGCCTGTGGGAGATGAGACTTTGGGGCGCATGTTCAACGTGCTGGGTCTGCCTATAGACATGAAGGGTGAGATAAACACCCAGAAGAAATATTCTATACACCGGAAAGCGCCCCCTCTATCAAAAGTAAAACCGGTCAAAAGCATCTATGAGACAGGTATAAAGGTCATAGACCTTCTGTGCCCTTACCCGAAAGGCGGAAAGATAGGACTATTTGGCGGGGCGGGCGTTGGAAAAACGGTCCTGATAATGGAGCTTATCAGGAACATAGCCACGCAACACGGAGGGGTTTCGGTCTTTGCCGGGGTCGGCGAGCGGACGCGCGAAGGCAATGACCTGTGGCAGGAGATGAACGCTTCAGGCGTCATATCCAAAACAACGCTTGTTTTCGGGCAGATGAACGAAGCTCCGGGAGCCAGGTTCCGCGCGGCCCTGGCGGGCCTCGCGCAGGCGGAATATTTCAGGGATGAAAAAAAACAGGATGTCCTGTTCTTTGTCGACAATATTTTCAGATTCGTCCAGGCGGGACAGGAGGTCTCAACCCTCCTGGGAAGGATACCGTCGGCTGTAGGATATCAGCCTACTCTTTCCGAAGAAATGGGGCGTCTTCAGGAGCGGATAGTGTCTACGGATGACGGCTCCATCACTTCTGTGCAGGCGATATACGTGCCTGCCGACGACCTGACGGACCCGGCCCCGGCGACTACTTTTTCCCATCTGGACGCGACCACGGTGCTTTCTAGAGAGCTTACCGAAATAGGCATATATCCGGCCGTTGATCCTCTTAGCTCTTATTCGAGGATGATGAGCCTGAACGTCGTCGGAGAAGAGCATTTTTCTACGGCAAAGGAGACGGTCAGGATACTTCAGAGGTACAAAGATCTCCAGGACATAATAGCTATACTGGGCATGGAAGAGCTCTCCGCCGAGGACAAGCTTGTTGTCTCCAGGGCAAGAAAGATCCAGCGTTTCCTGTCCCAGCCTTTCTTTGTGGCGGAGGATTTTTCAGGGCACAAGGGCAAGTTCGTCCCTCTCAAGGAAACCATACGCGGGTTCAGGGAGATCGCCGAGGGTTTTCACGATGATCTTCCGGAATCCGCTTTTTATATGAAAGGATCCATAGACGAGGTAACGGAGCACGCTGATGAAATTAAAGATAACAGGCCTTAACAACAGTTTTGAGTATGATAATGTGGAAAGCGTCAGGCTGCCCATGGAGAGCGGCTGGGTCGGGGTGCTTCCGGGCCGGTCGCCTTTTGCGGGACGCGTTGCCGGGGCGAGCTTGATATACAGAAGCGGGGGTAAGGATAGAAAAATGAGATTGTCGGAGGGTTTTGCGGTGGTCATGCCTGAAACGGTTTCGGTCTTTGCGGAGGCCGCGGAACAATGAGAAAGCTCCTGATAAACGGAGGGATCCCGTTATGCGGCACGGTAACCGTAAGCGGCGCCAAGAACGCGGCGTTGCCCATTCTGGCTGCAACGGTCCTTCTGGAAGGCAAGGCTTCACTGACGAATATCCCGCTTTTAAACGATGTGATCACAATGATGAGAGTGCTAAGGACCCTGGGTCTGAGAGTGGAGTATTGCGAGCCCAATACGATGAACGTCTGGATAAACGGAAAGATAAAACACGTAGCCCCTTATGAGCTCGTGACCAAGATGAGGGCTTCGTTCTTCATAATAGGCCCGATGGTCGCCAGGATAGGACTGGCCAGGGTCCCGCTCCCGGGGGGATGCGCCATAGGGTTCCGCCCGGTCAACTATTATTTGAAGGGCCTGGAAGCCATGGGGGCTTCGATAGAGATGGAGCACGGGTTCGTCAAAGCTCAGGCTTCAAAACTGAAAGGGGCTCCAATATACCTTGATTTCCCTTCGGTCGGAGCTACCGAAAGCCTGATGATGGCCGCTACACTCGCCGAAGGCGATACCGTTATAGAGAACGCGGCCCAGGAACCCGAGATAATCGATCTGGCTAATTTCTTGAACAGGTGCGGCGCCAAAATATCCGGAGCGGGAACACAAACGGTATCCGTTTCGGGAGTCCGCTCCCTTAAAGCCGTTGACTACAAGGTTATCCCCGACAGGATAGAGGCCGGGACCCTTATGGCGGCAGCGGCCATAACCAGGGGCGATGTTACCGTTAAGAACATCATTCCGGAACACATGACATCCCTTACAGTCAAGCTTCAGGAAGCGGGGGTGGATGTGATATACAGCGGGACTTCCGCCCGGATCATTGTGCCTGACGGGCTAAAAGCGGTGAACATAAAGACCATGCCTTATCCGGGATTCCCGACGGACATGCAACCCCAGCTTGCCGCTCTTTTGTCGCTTTCCAGAGGTACGAGCGTCATTACCGAGTCCATATTCGAGAACAGGTTCATGCACGTGCAGGAACTCAAGAGAATGGGGGCGGATATCCAGATAGAAGGCCACAGCATAATAATAGAAGGAGTGGCAAAACTGTCTGGAGCTCCCGTCAGGACATCCGACCTGAGGGCAGGGGCGGCGCTTGCCATAGCCGCTCTGGCGGCCGAAGGGGAGACCCTTATTGACGATACCGACAGGTTCATTGACAGGGGATACGAAAAGCTCGTGAATAAACTGTCAGGGCTGGGGGGCGATGTTAAAGAGGTTAAATGACATAGCCCGAAAGGTCCTGCGCATGGAAAAAAGCCGTGGACAGATATGCATAACGCTGGCGGATGATGACATGATAAGATCTCTCAACAAAGTCTACCGCCGTATGGACAGGGCCACGGATGTTCTGTCTTTTGAGATGGGAGAGGACGGGATGCTGGGGGATATAGTCATATCCGTGGACTCGGCCCTCAGGAACGCCAAAAGATACGGAGTTACCATGGATGAAGAGATGAAACGTCTCGTCATTCACGGCACGCTTCACCTTTTGGGACACGACCACAAGAAAAGATCCGAGCGTGATGTCATGTCCGGGAAAGAGGAGCTGTATGCCAAGAAAATTCGCTGAAAGTCTTTCCAACGCCCTCAGGGGCCTCCGTTTCTCTTACCGTTCCCAGAGGAACATGACGCTGCATACGGCGGCTGCCGCGGCCGCGGTAATATTGGGCCTTTTGCTTAGAATATCTTTTTCCGAGATGGCCCTCATAATCCTGCTGATAGCCAGCGTCATTGTCCTCGAGCTTCTCAATACCGCTATCGAGGAGATAGTGAACATGCTCACGCTGAGCAGAAAGATGCGCGCGATGGTGGCCAAGGACGTTTCAGCTGCCGCCGTGCTGGTAGCTGCGATTTCCGCGGTGGTCATAGGAGGCTTGATTTTTGTCCCGAGAATCATTAATCTGTTCATATACGGAGGTTAAATGGCCAGTCTACTAGCTTTGTTCGTGCTTGTCAGTCTTTCGGCGTTCTTTTCTCTTTCGGAGACCGCTCTCACTTCGGTCAGCCGGGTAAAGATCAAAAAGATGGCCGAGGAGAAGCATTTTGGCGCGAAGTCCCTAAAAAAACTAAGGGAAGACCCGAATAAGATGCTTGCCACTATACTTGTCGGGAACAACCTGGTCAACCTTGCCGCGGCTTCGCTGGCCACATTCATGTTCTTTGAGCTTTTTGCCAAGAACAGTTTCCTTAACGAAGGCCTTACCGTCGCGGTCTCAACGATCGTGATGACGTTCATCATACTCGTATTCGGCGAGATCGTGCCGAAGACATCGGCGATGAAACATTCCGAAAAGCTCGCTTCCTCTGTCGCTCCCGTGATACTAGCTTTTTCTCTCGTGCTGACCCCTGTCATATCGCTGCTTGACCGCATCTGCAGGCCCATCCTAAAACTGTTCGGCGCCGATGTAAAGAATGAGGCCCCTTTTGTCACTGAGGATGAGCTGAAGCTCCTGCTCAGCATGGGAGAAAAAGAGGGAGTGCTCGAAACTTCCGAGAACAAAATGATCCACAGCATCTTTGAGTTCGGGGACACGGTCGCCAAAGAAGTGATGGTCCCCAAACCGGACATGTTCTGCCTGGACATAAACACCCCGATAGAAGAGGCCGTGCAGAAGATCTCTGAGGACGGGCATTCCAGGGTCCCTGTGTTCGAGGGGTCCCACGACAATATCATAGGGCTTGTAATGGCAAAGGACCTCATAAAGGTGCATTGCGGGCGTCAGCAGGTGCAGTTGAGGGATCTTATGCGTTCCCCTCTTTTTGTGCCCGAGACCAAGAAGCTGGATGATCTCATGCGGCTTATGCAATCTTCAAGGACCCATATAGCGATAGTGGTTGACGAGTACGGGGTTGTTGCTGGACTGGTGACCCTTGAGGACCTGCTTGAGGAGATAGTCGGCGAGATACAGGACGAGTTCGACAAAGAGGAAAAAGGGGTGGAAACCCTCTCCGACGGCACCATCCTTGTTGACGCAAAACTGTCCGTCAAAGATGTCAATGAAAAGCTCGGGACAGATATTCCCGAAGGGGACTATGATACCATGGGCGGTTTTGTGCTTTCGCTGATCGGGCGTCTTCCGTATGTCGGGGACAGCGCTTCGTACAGGGACCTGCGCATGACCGTTGAGAAGATCTCAAAAAGAAGGATCACCCGGGTCAGGATAAGCAGATAGCTTTTTTGTAGTATAATTATCTTTGTAGAGTTTTTCTGAAAGGCAAGGAGTTGGCAGAAGACAGAAAACCGAAATATATCTTTGTGACAGGCGGAGTAGTTTCTTCCCTGGGCAAAGGTATCGCCGCCGCCTCCATCGGCCGAATACTAAAGTCACGCGGCCTGTCCGTAACCATCCAGAAGCTTGATCCCTACATAAATGTCGACCCGGGTACTATGAATCCTTATCAGCACGGCGAGGTTTTTGTTACAGATGACGGAGCCGAGACAGATCTGGATCTCGGGCATTACGAGAGGTTCATAGATGTCAATCTGGGAAAGGTGAACAGCGTTACCACCGGAATGGTCTACTGGACGGTACTGCAGAAAGAGCGGCGGGGAGATTTTTTGGGCGGGACCGTTCAGGTCGTTCCGCACATAACCAACGAGATCAAGGATAGGATCAGACGGATCACCAAAGAAAAACATTTTGATGTGGTCATATGCGAGATAGGCGGGACCGTAGGGGATATTGAAAGCCTGCCGTTCCTGGAAGCCGCCAGACAGTTCAGCAAAGAGGCCGGCCGCGACAATGTCGTTCATATCCACCTGACCCTGGTCCCTTTTCTTCAGTCAACGGGAGAGTTCAAGACCAAGCCCACACAGCACAGCGTTAAAGAGCTGCGCGGTATCGGGATACATCCGGAGATAATCATCTGCCGCTCCACCAAGCCGCTTGAGAACGAACTGAAAGAAAAGATCGCTCTTTTCTGTGATACCGACAAAGAAGCCGTCATCGGCCTGTCGGACGTTGACTCCATCTATGAGGTCCCTCTTGTACTGCAAAAGGAAAAGCTCGATGAGATACTTATCAGATACCTCGGGATCAAATGCAAGGAGGAAGACCTTTCCGAATGGCGGTCGATAGTCGGATCGCTCAAGAACCCGGAAAAGACCGTGAAGATCGCTTTGGTGGGTAAGTATGTCGAACTGGGTGATGCCTATAAGAGCGTCGTTGAAGCTCTCAAGCACGGCGGGATAATGAACAGGGTGAAAGTGGAGATAGCCTGGGTGAACTCAGAGAAACTCGAAAAATCCGAGGACTTTTCCGGTTTTCCGATGGATGCGCACGGGATAATAGTGCCCGGAGGTTTCGGGTCAAGAGGAATAGAAGGCAAGCTTATGGCCATAAGGCACGCCAGAGAGAACAAGATCCCGTTCCTGGGATTGTGTCTGGGAATGCAATGCACTGTGATAGAATTTGCCAGGAATGTCTGCGGTCTGACCAGCGCGCACAGTTCGGAATTCGATCCCGACACAAAGTATCCGGTGATAGATTATATACCTGACCAGAAGAATGTCACGGACAAGGGCGGCACCATGAGGCTGGGTGCCTATCCGTGCAGCATCAAAAAAGGCACTAGACTATATGACGCTTATGGCGACACTGTTGCCGAAGAAAGACACCGCCACAGATATGAGCTGAACAATGCTTTCCGGGAAAAGCTTGAACAAAAAGGGCTTGTCTGCAGCGGGGTGTACGAAAAGGAAGATCTTGTCGAAGTGGTCGAATTAAAGGACCATCCCTGGTTCGTTGCAGTTCAATACCATCCGGAGTTCAAATCAAGGCCGAACAGACCTCATCCCCTGTTCAGGGATTTTATCAAGATGGCAGCCGTCAGGGCCGGGGAGCAGGAGAAGCTTTTTTAGGATGACGGATGATGAATGACGGATGAAGATAAGACACAATGTTTTTCTCGCTCTTTATCCTTCATCCGTCATGCTTCATTCCTTCCCTTCCTTTTTTTCAAGAAATCATAATATAATGGAGGATGGAGGAGTGGCCGAGTGGTTGAAGGCGGTCGCCTCGAAAGCGACTATACCTTAACGGGTATCGGGGGTTCGAATCCTCTCTCCTCCGTTTT
>CAZRTO010000016.1:0-25590 GCA_964603025.1 uncultured bacterium
AGCGTCTTTGAAGCCGGGGGATGTGTTAGCTCTGATCGGGCAGTTGGGCAGCGGCAAGACCACCTTTATTCAGGGGCTTGCCAGAGGATTAGGGATAGATAATTTTGTCACAAGCCCCTCTTTTGTCATAATCAACGAATACAGGGCAGGGGGCCACAAAGGGATAGCCTCTTTTTTTCACATAGATCTTTACAGGCTTGATAACGAAGATGAGGTAAGGGACCTGGGCATTTTGGACCTGTTCGGGAAGGACAATGTTGTTGCCGTGGAATGGGCGGAAAAAGCCCCCAGCATACTGCCTTCGGACTGTAAAAAGATATTTTTTGAGTTCATTTCCGAAAGCGAAAGAAGGATAACGGTGGAGACATGAGGGTCCTTGCTATAAGCACTCCTTCAAAATATGTCAGTGTTTCGGTCGCCGATATTGAGATCGTATCCGGGCGCCTGAGCCATGAGCTTATAGCCGAATTTTCCTTGCGCGGGGCCAGATCGGAGGACCTGGTAAGTCTTATGGACAGGTCCTTTTCGGCTTCAAATACGGACCTGGACAGCGTGGGGCTTGTCTGTGTCGTTCAAGGCCCGGGTTCATACAGCGGCCTGCGAGGAGGTCTGGCGGCGGCAAAAGCGATAGCCCAGGTCAGGAATATCCCTATAGTAGGGGTCAGCGCGCTGGAGGTAATCGCGCGCGAGCTTTCATATGTGGAAGGCACGATAGCCGCGGTGCTTGATGCGGTGAAAGACGAGTACAATTTGGCTCTTTTTGCCGCTTCCGGAGGCAGGATATCCAGGCTTTCTGAGGACACGGTCATGAAAAAGGATGCACTGGCCAGATTCTTTGACGGTTTCAGGGACAAGGTGCATGTCATAAGTCCTTGGGGCAGCATGGAGAATGTGTCCGTCAACGATAATATGGTTCATGTGAAAGGTTTTGCGAGGGCGGTGAACGCCGGGATAGCCGGTTTTGAACTGTACAACAACGGCGGAGCTGCGGATCCCATGACAATGGTGCCGCATTATTCACACACGCCAAATATCAAGGAGTACGGACGATGAACTTTGAACTTGCCAGGCTCGAAAATATCGAAGAAATGCTCAAGATAGAAAAGAAAGCGTTCGCCTCGCACTGGAACAGACAGACCTTTACGGATGAGTTGTCCGCCGAGAACGGCTATTATATAGTCGCAAAGGAAAAGGACAAGAACACCGATAGGATACTGGGATACACCGGTTTCAGGCATGTGCTTGACGAAGCTCATATAACAACGCTCGCGGTGCACCATAAATTCAGAAAAAAGGGGATCGGGTACCGGCTTATAGAGCAGCTTATCAAGGATGCCCGTTTGAGAGGGCTTAAAAAACTTTATCTTGAGGTGAGGCAGTCCAATCTCCCGGCCCAAAAGATATACAAGAGGCTGGGGTTCAAGGTCCTGGACAGAAGAAGGGAGTACTACCAGCATCCGGTGGAAGATGCCCTGGTAATGCAAAATGACAATATTTGACGACAACAAGGTCTATTTGCTGGACGGTGCCATGGGCACGCAGATAATGAAGAAAGGTATCGTGCCAGGAGCGTGTTTTGAAGAGCTTAACATAAGTTCTCCGGAAGTTATACTGTCCATACACAGGGAGTACGTAGAAGCCGGTGCCGATATCATCGAGACCAATACATTTGGCGGTACGCGCACAAAGCTGTCTGCTTACGGGCTGGGGGACAAGTTCCACAAAATAAACTTTGATGCTGTCAGGATCGCGAAAAAAGCCGCGGCCGGCAAAGCGCTTGTGGCGGCGTCTATGGGTCCTTGCGGCCATCTTATGGAGCCGATAGGGGACTATGCTTTTGACGAGGCGTATGAGGAGTTCGCAGCTCAGGCAAAAGTATTCGAGGAAGCCGGAGCCGATCTTGTTTCCATAGAAACGATGAGTGATCTGCAGGAGGTCCGCGCCGCGCTTATCGCCATCAAGCAGAATACCAGACTTCCGGTGATAGTCCATTTGACATACGCGGAGAACGCTAAGACCATTACAGGGACCACTCCGGAAGTCGCCTGCGCGGTGCTTTCCGCTCTGGGCGCGGATGCTATCGGAGCCAATTGCTCTACCGGCCCCAGTGATATGATATCGGTCGCCAAAGCGCTGAAAAAATATTCGTCGGTTCCGGTATCAATAATGCCCAACGCGGGGAATCCCGAGATCATAAACGACGAGACTGTTTACCGCATGACACCGGAAAAATACGCGCCGTATATAAAAAAGATCTTGTCCTGTGGAGTAAAGTTTGTCGGCGGCTGCTGCGGCACGGGGCCGCAACACATAAGAGAAATCAAAAAGATCGCCGGGATAAATTGTGTAAGGGCGGGTTTGAAACCCGCCCCAACGAAAATAACGATCTTAACCAGTCGCACCAGAGTTCTTGAGATCGGAAAAAAGAAAAAGGTCATTATAATAGGCGAGCGGATAAACCCGACCAACAAAAAAGATCTTCAGGCGGAGCTGAGGGAAGGCAAGATGAACATTGTGCGGCGCGAAGCCGTGTCACAGGCGGCGGCGGGAGCGGATATGCTGGATGTGAATGTGGGCGCTCCGGATATTGATGAAGCCGCAGCCATGAAAAAAGCGGTTTTAACAGTGCAGGCGGCTGTGGACATCCCGCTTTGCATAGACAGCTCAAATCCCGCCGCTCTTGAAGAAGGGCTCAAGAACTATCCGGGCCGCGCGCTGGTCAATTCGGTCAACGGCAAGGAAGAGAGCCTGTCCGCGGTGCTTCCGCTGGTAAAAAAATACGGCGCCGCGGTGATCGCGCTTACGCTTGAAAAGGGGATCCCTGTTCCCGCTTCGGATAGGATCGCGGTCGCGGAAAAGATAATAGTCAGAGCCGCTTCCTTAGGAATAAAGAAAGATGATATTTTTGCGGATGTGCTGACGCTTTCGGCGGGCGCGCAGCAGGAAGGCGTGAAAGAGACTTTGAAAGCGCTTTCTCTCTGCAGGACAAAACTGAAAGTCAAGACCGCGCTCGGCGTTAGCAACGTTTCGCACGGCCTGCCCAACAGAAAAGCCCTCAATGCGGCATTCATCAAGATCGCCGCTTCAAAGGGGTTGTCTGCCGCGATATATAACCCGGAGAACCTGAAGGCCAAAGTGTCTGCCGCGGTTATCTTGGCTGCTAATGCCTTTTTATTTAAAAAACACACCGGCGCAAAAGCGTGTATACAAAAGCCCGTAAATGAAACCGTTGGGGCGCTTCGCGCCGCGCCGCCCGACAAGACCCGTACACAAGGCATCCTTGAACAGATATCCGATGCGGTCATCGACGGTTATAAAGAGGGGATCCTGGATCTGATCGAAGCCGCAGTGAGCAGCGCGCAGGACCCGCAGCGTGTGATAGACGAAGCGCTTCTGCCAGCGATGGAAGAGGTTGGAAAAAAGTTCAACACCGGAGAGTATTTCATCCCGCAGGTCATGGCTTCCGCTGAGACAATGAAAAAAGCCTTTGACCGCGTCAAAGCGGAGATAAAGCCGTCCGACAGGAAAAACCTCGGGACGGTTATCATTGCCACGGTGCTCGGAGATATACATGATATAGGCAAGAACATCGTCGCAATGCTGCTTGAGAACCATGGTTTCAATGTCATAGACCTGGGCAGGGATGTGCCCTCGACCGACATAATAAAAGCCGCCAAAGAAAAGAACGCTTCTCTTGTCATGCTATCGGCACTGCTGACCACCACCATGCCCCAGATGAAGGTCGTAAAAAAAGCCCTTGAGGAAGCCGGCCTGAAGATACCGGTTATCGTAGGCGGAGCTCCTGTTACCGGCGGTTTCGCGAAAGGGTTCGGTGCCAACTTTGCCAGGGACGCTGTTTCGGCAGTGGAGGAGGCGAAAAGGCTTGTTTGAGAAAGATTGACTGTAGCCAGCTCGAGTTGATATACTTTCTCTAAGTTCAAGGAGGGCAAGTTGTGGCAATAAAGGCGCTATTAACGGCGGCGATTTTATCGATAGCTTTGTTTTCATCATCTCACGCGGTCCAGATAGGCGGATCAGGTCCTTTAAATCCTTTTTCCGTTCCGGGTTCTATTGAGGTGAGTCAGATAGTTGTTTCCTCTACCATAGAAGCGCTCAGTGATATTAAGCTGGGAGGGGCCGGCACGGCGGCCGGCACTATCAGGTGGACAGGGAGCAATTTCGAGGGTTTTGACGGTAATGGATGGAAATCTTTGGACTCGCAGTCAATATCGGAGGGATGGACCGAAAATATCCCAGAAAATAAAGTTTACGTGACAGATACAGGGAGAAACATAGGGATAGGTACTACTGAGCCGGAAGCTAGGCTGGACATTGCCGGCAATATAATCGCGAGGGATAGTATTACTGTGGAAGGTGATGTTAAAGCAGGCCGGCTTATTTCCGGTTATGGGGCTAAGATCGGGAATCCTGATTCGGCTTTGGAGAGTTTTTTTGAATTAGTGGAGTTTAATCCTGGAGATAATGTTCCAGTGTTGAGAAGCAGATGGTTTTTTGAGGAGGATGATGAACCCGGCTATGGGTTTTTTACCACAGAACGCGGATTGTTATTAATTGACAACCTGGACGATTTGAATTCTGCGCTGGTGGTTATGCCCGTATATGACGCTGAGGAATTAATGACCACATATACCTTTGCAGATCTGCTTGAGGGGGAATCTCTGTTTAGTTTTGGCGGGAATATTGTTGCTGAAGGATATAAATCGTCCGCCAATAACGATGGGATAACACAAACTATAGTTTTTACCGACAAGAACGATGTTCAGCATACACTTGTTTTTGAGAGCGGATTGCTTGTCAACTATTCTACCAGTCCATAACAACATGAAAAATGCCGTTTTTTTAGCTTTTATACTGTTGTTGTCCGGAACATGTACGGGTTCCGGGAAAATGACCATTCATGAGACTGTCCATTCCGCGCTTTTGAACAATGAACAGGTGGTAATTGCCGCAAGCAGGGTGGAAGCATCCAGGGCCAGGGTTTCGCAGGCGTTCTCAGGATATCTTCCGTCGCTTTCACTGTCCGCCAATTACTCCAAAAGCTTTTCTTCCCCGATAATAAGCGAGTTCAAGATAGGGGATATCGATACTCCCGTGACGTTCGGGTTCAACGAACCGTACGAGTCCAGGTCATGGCAGGCGGCGCTAACTCAGAATATCTTTACTTTCGGGAAGCTGGAAGGCCGCCTGGCGGCAGCTCTCGAATCGGTAAGAGCCGCGGAGGAAGAATACCGCAAGGCCAGGCAGGATGTGATATATTCCGCTGTTTCCGCGTATTTTGATGTGATCAGGTCGGAGCTTGCCGTCAGATATGCCGAAAGGGCTCACGAATCCGCCAGGAAGCACTTTGACAGGGTGCGGATGATGAAAAACCGCGGCAGACTTTCAGAGTCCGAACTGTTAAGGGCGCAGGTGGCTTTGCTTTCGGCAGAACAATCGCTTCTCAAAGCCCGTACTGCCGAACGTTTGGCCCTGGCTGGGCTGAGCAGCACTACGGGCCTGACGGCACAGGGGGCATATATTTTGTCCGAGAAAGACCTGTCTTTATTCCTGCGCGCGGACAAAAGGGCTTATGATGAGATAACCCGCGAGGCTTATGAACACAACCCTGAACTAAGGCGCGCGCAAAGCGCGGTGAGGATCTCTGAAAACAATCTCTTTTCGGCCAAGGCCGGCTGGCTTCCGTCAATTTCGGCCCAGGGCACCTACGGCTGGAACAACACGGATTATTCCGGTTCGGCCATTGACTTTGACCAGACGAACTGGTCTGTTGCGGCCGGAGCCAGCTGGACGCTGTTCGACGGCTTTGGTTCTGTCAGCAGAATAAAAGAAGCGGCGGTTTCACTGGAAGAGGCAAAAGCTTCTTATTCCGCAGTGTCAAAAGCAGCGGCTCTGGAGCTTGAAAGGGCTTATCTCGGACATGTTTCAGCCGTCCAGGTCAGGGAGATCGCTTCCCAGGCGCTTGTAAGCGCTAAAAAAGCCATGGACGCAGAGGAAATAAGGTTCGCCCACGGACTTGCTTCTAATATAGAAGTGCTGGATGCCCAGGCCTCCCTGGCAAAGGCGGAACTCGACCTTTTGTCAGCAGATTTTGAGCTGTGCATATCTTATCTATCACTCAAAAAGTCCGCCGGGACGCTGGATGAGCACATTTTCTCCGGACAAAAGGAGGATGGGATACGATGAACAAAAAACTGATCTTTAGCTCAGCCGTGTTGCTGCTTACGGCGGTCATCGTCTATTTATTCTTTAATCCTCTGCCTGACGGGATGCCGTCTGTTTCAGGTATTCTGATAACGCAAAGGCTCCGGATCTATGCCCCGGCTTCGGGAGTGGTAAAAGAACTTCCTTATTCAATAGGCCAAAAAGTCAAGCGCGGACGGCTGCTGGTCAGGATGGATCCGGTTGAGCTGAAAAAAACGATCAAAAGAACATCCGCGGAGGAAAGGGAAGCCCTCAAAAAGTCCGAGGCCGCGGCGCAGGAGTACAAAAAGCTTTTCAACCTTTACGAAACAAAAAAGACCACAAAGCAGCTGCTTGACCAGGCGAGAGCCTCGGCCGATTCGCTCTACAGGCGGTATCTGGACAAGAAAAGAGCGACCGACGCCCTGAACGCGGTGCTTGGCAGCACTTCTATATATGCCCGGTACGATTCCGAGATAATAAGCCAGGATGTCTCCGTCGGTCAAACAGTGAAAAAAGGGCAGTTTTTGTTGGCTGTGGAATTTCCGGACAGGTTCATTCTGGCGGCCGCACTTCCGCGGGAGTTTGCTTCGGCTGTCAGAGAGAGTGATATCGTGACCATCCATGTTTCGGGCGCAAGCTTGGAAGCTGCGGCCGCTAAGATCGCGGAGGTGTCGACCTCCGAGGTCAAAGTGGTCATCTTCGATCGATCGGGCGTTCTCCGGCCGGGACAAAAAGTAAAGGCCGTGTTCCCGGCGAGCGCGGAGCGCATAAATTCAAACCGGGGGAAAGTAAGATGAAAAAACGGGCCAGTTGGAAGATCTTTGTCGCGGCAGCCGCTGTAATAGCGGTCGCGCTGTTCCTTGCCGGAAGCTGCAAACCGCCAGTTAAGGTAGGGGCCGGCAAGGTGTCTTACGGCAACATTGCACCGACCGTCAGTGTTTACGGAGAAATAAGGGGCGTTGTCGCCGACCTGTCGGCAAAGATGCCGGCGATAATAAAAGGTATAAGAGTGAAAGAAGGCGACACGGTGGTCAAAGGCCAGGTGCTGGCGGAGTTTGACGGTTTTGAGGCCGCTGGCAACGAGTTCTCGGCGCTCAAGCAACTCCATGAAAAAGGACTGGCTTCCGACCAGCAGGTGGAACAGGCTGCCATAGCCCTCGAAAGCGCCATGCTGATATCTCCTGTAGACGGAGTGATCACTCTGGTGGCTAACAGGGCTGGAGAGACGGTCTCCCCGGGCATGACACTGATATCCGTCGTCAAACCCGGGACCTCTTATGCGGAGCTGCAGATAGACGAATCGGATATCGGAGAAGTGAAGCGGGGGCAGGATGTGATCATATATAGCGATGCTTATCCGGACGAGAAATTTTCCGGTAAGCTCGAAAGGATCTCTCTGTCGGCTGAGCTCAGGAAAGTAGGCGGGAGGATCAAGCTGGATGAAGAGGATAAAGTTTTCCGCGGAAGGGTCTCTCTGGTGAATGGCGCCGAAAAACTGAAGGTCGGCATGTCCGTGAACGCGGACATAATAACTCAGGTCAAAGAGAGCATTCTCATCGTTCCCAGGGAGGCGGTGTTCTCCCGAGACGGGAAGAACTACGTCTATGCCATAAGGAGCGGAAGGACAAAGGAGACCGCCGTGGAACTTGGCCTTAAGGATGTGCTAAACGTTGAGATCGTGTCCGGTCTCTCGGAGGGGGATTCCGTGGTGGTTTCCATCCCTGAGAACCTTGCCAATAACACCAGGGTCAAAACCGTAAAATGAACATTCCCGGTGATAGTGTCCTCGAAATAAAGGACCTGAGCAAAACATATTTTACCGGAAAGCTTTCCGTTCCTGTTCTGTACAATATCGATCTGAGCGTGCGGAAAGGCGAGTTCGTATCTATAATGGGGCCTTCCGGATGCGGCAAATCCACATTGATGAACCTTGTAGGATGTCTTGATCGTCCGACCTCAGGGGCCATACGGCTTAACGGCACGGATGTCTCTTTGCTTTCGGACGCCGGACTGGCCGCCATCAGGAACAGGAATATCGGCTTCGTGTTCCAGACATTTAATCTGCTCCCCAGGATAACGGCCGAAGAAAACGTGGAGATCCCTCTCATCTATAGCGGCATAGGAGGGCCCGAGCGAAGGAAGAAGGCCCTTTCCGCGCTTGAGTCCATGGGGGTGCTAAAAAGGTCGGACCACAGGCCCAACGAAATATCCGGGGGTGAAAGACAGAGAGTGGCCATTGCAAGGGCGATAGTGAACGCGCCTTCATTGATACTCGCTGACGAACCGACCGGGAACCTCGATAGCAGGTCAGGGCTTGAGGTCATGAAGATCTTCGAATCGCTGAACCGCTCGGGAGTGACCATTCTGATGGTCACTCACGACCGCAACATCGCTGACTGGGGAAGCCGTCTCGTCCGCATGTTCGACGGCCGTATTGTCGAGGATTCGGCGATAAGGAAACAGCAATGAACTTTCTTGACAGCGTGCTGATGGCGGTAAGGTCGATATTTGCAAACCGTTTAAGGTCGGCGCTTACCATGCTGGGAGTGGTCATAGGCATAGCATCGGTGATAATACTGGTGGCCATAGGCGAAGCGGCAAAAATATATGTCGTGGCCCAGGTTGAATCCTGGGGGATAGGGCCGAACGTTATACAGGTAAACCCCGGCAAGGACCAGTCTGATATGAGCGCGTTCTTGAGCAGCAAGCTCAGAATGAACGATGCCGTACGCATAAGAGAAGAGAGTACCGCGATCGACGAGGTCCTGCCGATAATTTCCGGCTCAGCAAAGGCCCGTTACGGGAAGAAAGAACATACGATAAAACAGGTCTGGGGGGTCACGGAAAACTACCAGAAGATCTTTAATCACAAAATAGTCTCCGGCAGGCTTTTTTCCAAAGGTGATGTGGACGGCCGCAGGCGCGTATGCGTTCTCGGTCGCACCGTTGCCAGGAACCTGTTCGGGAATTTTGACCCGATAGGCGAGCGGATAAAGATCTCCGGAAGAAAATTTGTGGTCACCGGTGTGTTCGAAGAAAAAGGCAAGATGCTCATGTTCGACATGGACGACGTGGTCGTCATCCCGATAACAACGGCCATGTCTCTTTTTGATACGAAGGGGCTCATAGAAATAGATGTTGCGGCAAAGAACAGGGACCTCGTGCCCAAAGCGGTGGAAGAGATACGCGCGGTGCTGGACAGAAGGCTGTCCAGGGACGAGTACCAGGTGACGACCCAGGAGGGCATGATGAACATGCTCAACAATATAGTCGGGTTGCTCACCTCGGTCATAGGCGGGATAGCGGCAATATCCCTTGTTGTCGGGAGCATAGGGATAATGAACATCATGCTCGTATCCGTGACGGAACGCACCAAAGAGATAGGCATACGGAAAGCGGTAGGGGCCAGAAAGATCGATATATTTGCCCAATTCCTCATTGAGTCGGTAGTCATCAGTTTCTTCGGCGGGCTGCTCGGGATAGTGCTCGGGCTCGCGGGGACCTTTCTCATAATGTATGTGATCAAGCTTGAAATGGTTGTCGTTGTCTGGGCCTTGACGCTGGCCGTCACGGTCTCCGCTTTTATAGGCATTGTATCCGGGGTCTATCCAGCGATGCGGGCGGTGAACCTGGATCCCATCGAAGCTCTAAGATATGAGTAAGAGAGGTCGTTCTTTCTCTTGATTCAATTTTTTTGAGATAGCAGGCGTTTCACGTCGTCGGCTATGGATTCCCTGACCGCCTCATCATAGTCCACATAGACCTTGTCGACCGTGCCGTACTGATCGATAACGAACGTTACGGGGATTATCAGGATCCTGAAGTCCTTTATCGAGGTCTTTCTGCTGTCGATGAGCGTGAGAAGATCTATCCCGTTCTTTTTCAGGAAAGAGCCGACCAGCTCAGAGTCCTTGTCGAGTGAGACCGTCACTATGCCGATCCCTTTTGTATCTTTGTTGAGCGAGGATAGGAATTTGAGGTTGTCGATGCACGAATCACTCCAGGTGGTGAAGAATGTAAGTATATAAGGTTTTCCTTTAAGCGAGGATACATTGAAAGGGGCGCCGTTCAGTTTTGGCAAAGAAAGGTCTGGAGCCGGACTTCCGGCCGAAAGCGCCAGAGCGTCCTGCTGTATAGATCCGCACACCGCAAACAGCGCGGCGAGCACACCCGCCACGAGCATTCTCTTTACCATTAACACCAATTTTACAACTTGCCATGGCAATGTCAAGGTTGGTATGATATCAGGCATGAGCCAAGTCGCGGACAATATAAGAGCTGTAAGGGCCTCAATGCGCGCCGCCGCCGACAGATCCGGACGCGACCCTTCAGGGATCACTTTAATGGCGGTGACAAAGGGCCAGGACCTCCGGGCTTTACAGGAAGCCCTGGGTGAAGGGATCTCCGATATAGGCGAGAACAGAGTTCAGGAGGCGGCTTCAAAAAGCCTGCTTTTACCGCGGGACGGCCGCGTCAGATGGCATATGATCGGTCACCTGCAGACCAACAAGGTCAGAACGGCTCTGTCTATCTTCGACCATGTCCATTCTGTGGACAGCCTAAGGCTTGCGCGGGCTGTGAACGAAGAGGCCGGCAGGGCCGGAAGGACGGTGCCGGTATATGCAGAGGTCAATGTGTCCGGAGAGAACAGCAAATACGGGATCCCCCCCGGTTCGCTGCCGTCCTTTCTTGAAGAACTGCGCGGCATGACCAATTTGCGTATAGAAGGGTTAATGACCATGGCCCCGTTTTCTCGGGATCCTGAGGACAGCCGTCCATATTTCCGCATGCTTGCCAAGCTCGCGCGTGAGAGAGGGGTTTCCGGTCTCAGCATGGGAATGTCCGGGGATTTTACTGTTGCAATTGAAGAAGGAGCGACTATAATAAGGGTAGGCAGGGCCATATTCGGGTGAGGCCCGCACCAAAAAGGAGGATAGAGGTATGATCGATATCTTTAACAAAGCGAAGGAGTTCATCGGGCTTGGGCCTGAAGAGGAAGTTATGGACATGCCGCTCCAAAAGATGGAGCCGCCCTCGCAGGATTACCAGCAGTCGAGACCGAAGAACGTAAAAAAATCCTCGTCGTCCTCTGACCTGGAAATATCGATATATGAGCCTAAGGCGTATGAGAATTCAATAGAGATATCCGCGCGCCTGAGGAGCGGCCATCCGGTCATAGTCAACCTGAAATATCTTGACAGCACCGAAGGCACCCGCCTGGTCGATTTTATCTGCGGCACCGCTTTCGCGATCGACGGCCATATGATGAGGATATCCGATACTATCTTTCTCCTTTCCCCGACCAACGTTTCCATAGCCGATTATTCAGAAAAGAACCAGGCTGAAAGCACACAGGCAAGGGAAGGGTTGCTGCACAACAGATTATAAGCAATATGTCGCATAATCAAAGGCTCTCTTTCATAGGGGCCGGCCGCATGGCCGAGGCCATAATCCGCGGGATACTTAAGTCGGGGACGTTCTCCGCCCATAACGTTATCATTTCAGACAAGGACGGGAAAAGGCTGGCGCATATAGCGGAGAATTTCGGAGCCAGGATAGCCAAAGGCAACTCGCACGCGGTCGAGGAGTCGGACATAGTGCTGCTTGCCGTAAAACCTCAGTCTAAACCCGGGGTGCTCAGAGAAATAACCAAAACTTCCATAGCTGGAAAACTTTTTATTTCGATCGCCGCCGGCATCTCTCTCAGATTCCTGGAAAAGAAGCTTCCTGGTTCCCGCGTGATCCGTGTGATGCCTAACAATCCCTGTCTTGTGGGCTGCGGTATGAGCGTGATCTGCAGGGGCTCGGATGCCACGGACAGCGACATGGCCCAGGCCAGAGGCATTTTCTCGCCTCTGGGGGACACGATGGAAATAGGCGAGGAGCTGATGGACGCTGTGACCGGATTGTCCGGGTCAGGACCGGCTTTTGTTTACAGCGCCGTGCAGGGCATGATAAAAGGCGGAGAAACCTGCGGGCTAAGCCATGCCGATTCAAAGCGCCTCGCGATCCAGACCTTTTTGGGAGCGGCGGCCACATTGAAAGAGACCGGCCGGCCGGCCGCCGAACTGATAGAAATGGTATCTTCTCCGGGAGGGACCACTATAGAAGGGCTCAAGATCCTGGAGAAGCAAAAGTTTGAAGAGTCGATGGCCGGGGCCGTGGCCGCAGCGGCAAAAAGAGCCGGAGAGATACGAGCGGAATATGAAGAAGGGAGCCTTTGATTGAGAAAAACGATCTTGATACTTCTGTTGATCCTTGCCTCTCTGGCGGTCAGGTCCATAGCATGGGTGAACACGCCCGAGCTGCTTGAGGAGATACGGCAAAAAGAAGCCGCGGTCAAGAACGATCCAAGCTCCCCGGATGCCAGGTTCGATCTGGCGATAACATACGCTTATACTAACAAGATAGAAGCAGGTCTCGAGGCCTTGAAAGAGACCGGGGAACTTGCCGGGGACACAAAAAAATACGCCAGATGTCTTATTGAAAGATACTACGAAAAGGTCAGCAGGGACCCAAAGGATTGGAAGTCCAGGTTCCGTTTGGCGTTCGCCTATTATTTTGGAGGCTACAAAAAGCAGGCTACCGCGGAACTACAGAACATAGCCAACCTCGATCCCAAGAACCCCTGGCCGCACGGATATATGGCCGTTATAGCGGCCGAAGAAGAGCGCTGGCAGGACGGGATACAGCACATGAGGAGCGCCATAGCGATAGACTACAATGTCGCGGCATTCCATCTGGGACTGGCTCAGGCATATTACAAGACCGGTAATCATTTTGGCGGGGTCAGGGCAACCGCGGAAGCCCTGCGACTGCGCGCTCTCGGATACTGAGGTATGCTCAAAAGAATATTCGCCTTTCTTATTCTCTTTCTGGTCGCTTGGATGTTCTACTGGGCCTTGTTCATACCCAAAGAAAGCCTCAGCGGCAGGATAACCAGGGAACTAGAGCGCCAGAGCGCTAAACTGGACCTTTTCATGAGGGGCGTGGTCTTTTCCGAGATAGTTGATGGAAAGAAATACTGGGAGATCAAAGCTCTCACTTCCCAGATAAATAAGGACACGGGACAGGCGCTGCTCAGCGACGTGAACGGCACTTTTTTCAGTTCCGATGTGCCCTCTCTTTCTTTTACCGCGCCTTCTGTCGTATGGGATATGAAGGGCAAGGAGATAAAGATCGACAGGCCCAAAGGATCGGACGGGAATTACAGGTTCACCGTTCCCGACCTGTCCTGGTCGCTTGGGCGCGACAGTTTCTGGACGGATGGCGCGGTCATATTAGAGGGCAACAACGGTTCGGTCAGGGGAAAAGGACTTTACGGTAGCCCCGGAAAGTCGGGCATGACGGTAAAAGGTTCTCCTGTGGCTGTTTTCTCAAAAGGCAGGACCAGGCTGGATCTTCGCGCGGATTCTTTTTCTTTCAACGCTTCCGGAGATATAACCGCCGACGGTTCGTGCGAAGCCTCGATGGACGATCTGTCGGTCACCGCCGATAGGATGAAGTATTCAAAGAGCCGCATGGAGATATCGGCCTTAGGGAAAGTGGCGGTCAGATATCATGACATAAAAGCTTCCTCTGACAGGGCCGTCTTTTCGGTCGGAGGTTCTACGGTGATGCTGTCCGGCAGGGCGTCGGCCTTAAGGCAGGGCAGCAGCATGAAGGCGGGCAGGTTGAAAATAGACATGAAAAATAATAGGATAGTTATGGAAGAAAGGACCGAGGTCTTTGTGGAAGAAGGCGACCTCGGGGAACAGGGCAGATGACAACGGATTCAATGCTGGTCGCCGAAGCTCAGGAGATAGTAAAGGACCGGCCTCTTCCTTTTGACGTGATCATTGTGGGCGGAGGGCCGGCTGGCCTGACCGCAGGGACATATTGCGCGCGCGCGGGCATGAAGACGATGCTGGTGGAGCGGGCCATACTCGGGGGGCAGATATCGCTCTGTTCGGCAATAGAGAACTATCCCGGGTTCCCGTCAGGCATATCGGGCGTGGAACTGGCGGCGCGTTTTGAGGACCAGGCCAAGAAATTCGGTGTCGAGACCGTATGGGGCGATGTTCAGCAGATCTCCTGTGAGGCCCCTCTCAAAAAAGTACAGCTTCTGGACAATACCTTCAGCGCAAAGACACTGATAATATCCATAGGCACGGAGCCGAAAAAGCTCGGCATCCCTGGAGAATCAGAATTCCTCGGGAAGGGGGTTTCATACTGCGCTACCTGTGACGGAGCTTTTTACAAGGACAAGGAGATCGTTGTGATCGGCGGCGGCAATTCCGCGGTACAGGAGGCGATATTTCTGACCAAATTCGCTTCAAAGGTCAAAATAGTGCACCGCAGGGACCGACTGCGCGCCGACCAGGTGCTGGCCGAGCGGGCCGTTTCAGACGCGAAGATAGAGATGGTTTGGGATAGCGTGCCGCTTTCGGTCAACGGTTCGGGGGCGGTCGGGTCGGTCACAGTAAGGAACGTGAAAGACAACACCAAAAAAGAGATCTCCTGCGACGGCGTGTTCATATATATAGGAGAAGCTCCAAATACGGGGCTTTTTAAGGGCGTTCTTGATCTTTCTCCGGAGGGTTTTATCGTTACGGACGATCTTATGAGGACCTCATGCAAGGGAGTGTTCGCGGCAGGGGATGTCCGCCACAAGAATTTCCGGCAGATCGCGACAGCTGTCGGCGACGGCGCCATAGCTGCCGATTCCGCCCGAAAATTCCTCGAAAACATGCTATAATTTCCATATAATATTCTTTCAGGAGGTTTTACTTTGGCTGTTATTACTATGAGGCAGTTGCTCGAGTCAGGGGTCCATTTCGGTCACCAAAAAAGGTTCTGGAACCCGAAAATGAAAAAGTTCATCTTCGCGGCAAAGAACGGGATACATGTTATAGACCTGCACAAGTCCATCCCGATGATAGAAGCTGCTTACAACTTTGTCAAAAACACGGCCGAGAACAACGGGACCATCCTGTTCGTCGGCACCAAAAAACAGGCCCAGGAGTCCATAGAGTCCGAGGCAAAACGCTGCGGGATGTTCTATGTCAACCAGAGATGGCTGGGCGGGACCCTGACCAATTTTAAGACCCTGAGAAAGAATATCGCCCGGTTGAAAGAAATTGAAAAACTGGAAGCGGGCGGGATGTTTGAAAAGCTCCCGAGGAAGGAAGTCTCCTCCCTCAAGAAGGAAAAGGCCAAGATAGAAAAGATGCTCGGCGGAATAAGGGAGATGTCCGGGCTCCCGGCGGCGATATTCGTCGTGGACGCCAAAAAAGAAGAGATCGCGATCAAAGAGGCGCGCAAGCTAGGGATCCCGGTGGTAGGCATCGCCGATACCAACTGTGATCCGGACATGATAGATTATCCGATCCCTGCCAATGATGACGCGATAAGGGCCGTTAAGCTCATATGCTCCGTGATAGCCGACGCGGTCCTGGACGGCCGAAAGATAACCGAGCCAGGTGCCGAAGGCCTGGAGATCAAGCTTGAAGATACCCCTGACGAACTGGAGCTTGCCAAGGAGCTTGAGACCGAAGAGCAGCTTCAGGAACTCGGCATGGAAGAACTTCTCAAAGAAATACCCGATAAAGACGAAGAATAACGAAAGGTGCTAAAAAAAGATGGCAATAACTTCGGAGATGGTGCGGGATCTGCGTGAAAAGACCGGTTGCGGGATGATGGACTGCAAACGCGCGCTTGCCGAAACAGCCGGGGATATGGAAAAAGCGGTCGATGTGCTGCGCAAAAAAGGCCTTGCTACCGCCGCGAAAAAGGCGGAAAGGGTGGCCGCTCAGGGAGTGGTCGGCTCTTATCTGGACCTGCAGAAAGGCGTCGGAGTGCTTATAGAAGCCAACTGCGAGACCGACTTTGTCGCCAAGAATCCGGACTTTCAGAGTTTTGTGTCAGACCTGGCCAGCCACATAGCTGCCAGCAAACCTTCAGATATTACTTCTCTGCTTAGCCAGAAGTTCGCGAAAAGCCCGGATAAAAAGGTCGAGGATGTGCTAAAAGAAACTATCGCCAAGTTCGGCGAGAACACGCTTGTAGGGCGATTTGCGATGTATGAAGCTCCCGGCGGCCATATCGAATCATATATCCACCTCAACGGTAAGATCGGGGTACTTGTGGAACTGGAAACCCCAAAAGCCGGCGACGAGCAGCTGAAATCGCTTGCAAAGGACATAGCTCTGCAGATAGCGGCCTCCAGGCCGATGTGCATCAGCAGGGAAGAGGTCCCTTCCGCTGTTTTGGAAAGGGAAAAGAGCATATTAAAAGAGCAGGCCCTTGCCGAAGGCAAACCGGAAAAGATCATCGAGAAGATGGTCGAGGGCAGGCTGGGCAAATTTTATGCCGAGATATGCCTTTTGGAGCAGCCTTTTATTAAAGAGCCCGAAAAGAAGATCGTTGATATCATAAAAGATGCCTCTTCAAAGCTTGGGGGCAATATTGTTGTCAAAAGGTTCACCAGATACCAGGTCGGTGAAAAAGCACAGTAATCCCTGCCTGTACCTCATAGACGGCAACAGCCTGGTTTACAGGGCTTTTTACGCGCTGCCCGATACGATGAGGACAGCGTCCGGTATAACGACCAACGCTGTTTACGGCTTTACCAATATTCTCCTCAAATTGATCGATGAACAGCCCGATTATATGGCTGTGGCCTTTGATCTTCCGGTCCCGACATTCAGGCACAGGGAGTATGCAGCGTATAAGGCCACGCGCCAAAAAGCCCCGGAGTCTCTCAGAGACCAGATACCGCATATAAAGGCTATACTTGCGGCTTTTGGCGTGAAAGTATTTGAAGCCGAGGGGTATGAGGCGGATGACATAATAGCCGCGGTATCCAGGGACGCGGCAGGCAAGGGGCTAAAGGTCAGGATCTTTACCGGCGACAAGGACGCGCTCCAGCTGGTCACCGAAGATATCAATGTACTCTCCGCGGTCAAGGGGATCTCCGAGACATTCCTTTACACACCAGAGACGGTCCATTCAAAATTGGGGATAAAACCCGGCAATGTCACCGATTACAAGGCCCTTGCCGGAGATACTTCGGATAACATTCCCGGGGTCCGGGGCATAGGCGAAAAAACGGCCGTTAACCTGATATCAAAATACGGGACATTGGAAGAAATAATCAAGCATGCCGGCGATATAGAAGGAAAAATAGGGGAGAAGATAAGGACCGGAATAGATGACGCGAGACTATCGAAGCGCCTGGCGACCCTGGCAGATGACGTCCCGGTCGATAAAGACCTTGAAAAGATGAGGTTGTCCGCGCCTGATTGGACCAAGATACTTCCTCTGTTTGAAAAGTACGAATTCAAGAGCTTTTTAAAAAAATACGGTGGCCAGCAGGCCTTGGGACTGTTCGCTTTGGATATCAAGGAAAAGATACAACATCCGGACCTGAAGACCGATTACAGGCTGATATCGGATGAGAAGCACGCACTCGATGTTATAAGAGAGATGAGGTCGGCTGAAGCGTTCGCTTTTGATACCGAGACTACATCTTTGAACGAACTTGAGGCGGAATTGATGGGCATTTCGCTTTGCTGCAGTTCTGACAAGGCTTATTTTGTGCCTGCCGGCCTTATCTTGTCCGAAAATTTGATAAAAGAGCTAAAAAGCCTGCTTGAAGACCCATCCCTGACAAAATGCGGGCACAACCTGAAATATGATATCAAAGTGCTTGATAAGTACGGCATAAGGCCGGAAGGGCCTTTCTTCGATTCCATGGTGGCTTCGTACATTTTGGATCCTACTGCCGGTAAACACGGCCTCAAATATCTGGGCGAAAAACATCTCGGCAGGCAGATGACAAGTTTTGACGAGCTCATGCTGGCGGAAGGGGCATCGGATATCAGGAAGACCGATATTAATGATCTTAAAGATTACGCGTGCGCGGACAGCGATGTTACATTTCAGCTCCGCGGAATACTTGTTCCTCAGCTTGAAGAAAAAGGCCTGAACAGGGTTTTTTACGATATTGAGATGCCTCTTGTCAGGGTGCTGGCGGATATGGAGCTTGCCGGAGTTTCCATAGACAGTGAAAAACTTGGGTCTTTGGGCGTGGATATGGCCCGGAGGCTTGAGGAGCTGGAAAAAGAGATCTATATAATATGCGGCGAAGAATTCAATATCAACTCTCCCAAGCAGCTATCCTGTATATTGTTCGACAAGCTTAACCTTCCCAGCGTAAAAAAGACCAAGACGGGCGCTTCAACGGATGCCAGCGTTCTGGAATCCCTGGCGGGCGAGTTTGAGATAGCGGGAAAGCTTTTGGAATTCAGGCAGCTGGCTAAGCTCAAGAGCACTTATGCGGATGCCCTGCCGCTGATGGTAAACAAAAAGACGGGGCGCATACACACTTCTTTTAATCAAATAGCGACTGCAACGGGCCGCCTGTCGAGCAGCGAGCCCAATCTGCAGAACATCCCGGTAAGGACAGAGGCCGGCAGGTCTATAAGGGAAGTATTCGTGCCGGGCGATCCAAAAGATGATGTGATCGTATCTGCCGATTACTCCCAGATAGAATTGAGGGTGCTGGCGCATCTGAGCGGTGATGAGAGGATGATAGAGGATTTTAAGGGCGGATGGGATATCCACGCCTCTACCGCTTCGGATATATTCGGAGTGGACCTCAAGGATGTTACGAAAGAGATGAGGGGCTTTGCCAAGACGATCAATTTTGGCATAGTTTACGGGATGAGCTCGTTCGGGCTGGCCAAGACGCTCAATATAAAAAAGAACGAGGCGGAGGATTATATAAACAGGTATTTTGCCAGGTATAAAGGGGTGAAGGCTTTTATGGAAAGCACGATAGAGTCGGCCAGGAAAAACGGCTATGTGTCGACTCTTATGGGGCGGAGACGGTATCTCCCGGACATCAACAGCCGGAACCAGTCGGTCCGCCAGGCCGAAGAGAGAGTGGCTATAAACACCCCGGTACAGGGGACGGCCGCGGATATAATAAAGATGGCGATGATACGGATAAATGAAAGCGTAAAGGCGAACGGCCGTTCGCCTCAACACGCGTTTAATCAGATACCCAACCTCAAAATGATAATGCAGATACACGACGAGCTGGTGTTTGAATGTAAGAAGACGGATGCCGCAGAAGTTGAAAAGATCATAACCGGAATAATGTCCGGTGTGATTGAATTAAAGGTCCCTCTCACAGTGAATGTGTCCTCCGGTCCGAGCTGGGGCCAGGCGAAATAAATCCCCTCAAGATGAAATCCTGGGCTTTATCCTTCGATAATTATATGTACTATAAGTAAGCAATATTCATCAGGAGGGGCAAATGCCTGCAGCATCCTTAAGCGCTCAACAAATAAGGGTCGCGAATGCCAATAAATGGTTTTCCGGCCACCGCTTTCCGGAATCCAAGGTGATAAACGCCCTGCGGCTACATCAGAGGACTGATTTTCGCGTAAAGCTCAGGGATACCGCGGCTTCTCAGCCACAGGAAAAGACCACAGGCATATATCCAGCTACTGATAGCATAGGGGCTATCGAGAGAAATCCGATCGGAAGAGGCCAGATCGCAATAGCGGAAGACTTTAAAGATGTTTCTCAAGATCCAAAAAGTCTTTTTTCTTCCCTGATAGAGCAGGGGCTATTTGATGCGGAAGGGTTAGTGCCTGACACGATATATGCTCCTGAGGTCCTAGATGGCCTTGGTTCAGGAGTGGCCGGCGTAATGAAACTAATAAAAGGCAACGCTTATTTTTTGAATTATGACATAGTTATGGGGAAATCCAACGCCGACAACCCGATAACCTTTTTTGAGTCAATAGACAGGCTTGTTGCAAAACATTTTGCGCATGGGGATCCGGATAGCGCTTCTTCGATGTGGTCCGGCCGCTTGAGATACGGATTGTTATCCGCGATACTTGCCGGGGAGCATGCCAGGATGGACGCGGCGCCACTGATATCTGCAATGAACGGCTGGTTCTCTGCCGAGGAAAACTGGCTATACACCGATACTCCGGATTCTCCAAGGACTTATCATGCCTTTATGTTGGGAGCATCTAATGAGCTTGCAAAACCTTCGATCCTGCCGGTAACTGAGAGCAAGATCAGCGAGCATGCCGTCAGGCATTTTCACCGGATCGCTGTCCCGGCCGCATATCTTTCCGATCCGGTCCGTTTTCTTGACTGGTCAGGTAAACTTATTGCTTCAAGGCATAAACCATGCGTGCAAACCGGTATTGCTGGGAAATTTTGGAGCAACTCGGTACAGGTCGCGCTTTTTCTTGCTGTTTTGAAGGGGGCTGATTTCAGCGCGGCGCCAAAACAAACGGGTCAGTGACGTTTTCTAAGTTCGCTGAAAAAGCCCTTCAGCATTTTACGATAACACTCTTTTGACCGTTCATCCTCAAGATCGGATGTCTTGATCCGGTGATTCAGTTTTTTATTGCGGGTTATGTTGAGCAAGCTTCCCGCGGCTCCGGCCTTTGGGTCAGCTAAAAGATAGTAGAGATTCTTTATCCTTGCCAGCACCATGGCTCCGGCGCACATAGGGCAGGGCTCCAGAGTGGAATAAATGTTCACCCCGTACAAGCGCCATGTCCCGAGCTTTTTAGCCGCTTTTTGAAGGCATAAGAGTTCGGCGTGCGCGGTAGCGTCTCCGCGTTTTTCTTTTTCGTTGTGTGCCCGTGCTATGATCTTTCCGTCTTTTACAGCAACGGCGCCCACGGGAATGTCGCCTGTTTTCAGGGCCTTTGTTGCTTCCTTTAAGGCGGCGGACATATAGCATTTGTGATCCAAATCTTCACTCATGGCTTTTCCCTCACAGGCCTCACCCCACCCCTCACTTCGTTCGGGGCACCCCTCTCCACTTACGTGGAGAGAGGAAAGCGCGAAGCGCTGGGGTGAGGTGTTTGTTCTATCTCACGCCGTTCTATGCTAATATTATAGGCATAAAACCATGACAAAAACCCGCGAAAAAGTGATAATGTCCTCTACTGATATCGCGCGTTCGCTCAAGAGAATGGCGCAGGAGATAATCGAACACGACAAAGGCGCAGGCCATCTTGTCCTGGTGGGGATAATGGACGGAGGGCTTCCCATCGCAAAAAGGCTTTCGTCATTGATAGAAGCCAGTGAAAAGAAAAAAGTCCCCGTCGGCGGGCTGGATGTGTCGCTCTACAGGGACGACCTGTCCATTCGCGGCAAGAACATCGAGCCAAAAAAGTCCGATGTGGCTTTTTCGATAGACAAGAAAACGGTCATACTCGTCGATGATGTGCTTTTTCACGGGCGCACCGTGCGGGCTGCGCTTGACGCGCTCAATGACTATGGGCGCCCTTCACGTGTTCAGCTGGCGGTGCTCGTGGACAGGGGCAACAGGGAACTGCCCATCCAGCCTGATTTTTGCGGAAAGAAGATATCCGCATCCCCGGAAGATACTGTTTCAGTCACGCTCTCCGAGAACGGCGGAGAGGATAAGGTCGTAGTGGGGTAGCACAGCCCATGAACTCAAGTCCCCAAATAACCGCTGTCGAAGCGTCGGCAGGATCAGGAAAGACCTACAGCCTCGCCAAACATTATGTAAAACTGCTGATGCAGGACTACAAATCGCAAGGGCCTCAGGCATTTTCGGGGATACTCGCGGTTACGTTCACTAACAAAGCTTCCTATGAGATGAAGCAGCGGATACTCAGAATGCTCAAAATGGCCGAGTTTGATTCTTTCAGGAGCGACGACGAAAGAAAAGAGCTGCTTTCGTACTGGGGAGTGGACACGGTATCCGCCAAAAAACTTGCCGCCGTCTTTCTTGACGCGATAATAGGCAATTACACCAGGTTCCAGGTCCGCACGATCGACAGTTTCATAAATAACGTAATAATGGCCTGCTCTTTTGATATAGACCTGCCTTCGCATTTCGATATAGAGCACGATGCCCGTCCCGCGCTTTCCATGGCCCTTGACAGCCTTATAGACGATGCGGAGGACGATGAGGATATCCGCGGCAAATTCACGGCGTTCCTTCACAGGCTCATAAATATAGAGCAGAAAGTTGACTGGTATCCGCGCAACAATATCCTTGAAACGGTATCGGCCCTGTACAGCGATGCCGCCTCTAACGGGGGGGAGTTCAAGATCTCCGGCTTGTCCGCGGACGTTATACCGGCAAAAAAAAACGAACTCAAAGAGCTTCTTGAAAAGCTTTTCAAAATGATGCCGGAAGGCACCAACGCGAACCTTCGAAAAGGCATAGAAAAAGCGCTTGCCATGGCCAATGGTCCTGGACTTGATATCGCCTCGCTGTCGAAATATTTTCAAAGGGAGGAATACCAGGTCAACGCCAAGCATGAGGTGCCTCCGGACGTCCGAGATGTCTGGAAAAGGACCAGAAAAGTTCTTAAGGATATTTGTGAGGCCGACAGCTTCACGCAGTTCGATACCTACATAGAGATCTATAATCTGATGACAGGCAGGTTCAGGGAACTCTCGCGCAGGGACAGGGTATTATTTCTTCCTGAACTCAACAGGATAGCCATGGAAGTTTTTGATGATGCGGAGATGCGCGTTCCGGAGCTTTATTTCCGTCTTGCCGCGAACATACGCCATTATCTCCTTGATGAGTTCCAGGATACCAATGAACTGCAGTGGAGCAACTTCAAACCGATGATAGATGAGGCGGTCGCCTCCGGGGGCTCTCTTTTTTATGTCGGCGACAAAAAACAGTCCATATACAGGTTCCGGGGTGCCAACAGCTCTTTGTTCGACGGCATAAAGACCGGATTCCCGGGGCATAAGGTCAGCGAAATAAGCCTGCATAACAACTGGAGGAGCGCGAAAGAGATAGTCGGGTTCAATAACAGCGTTTTTTCCAGGGGCAATATTGAAAAGTTCCTTTCATCGCTGGCGGAAGGCCCGTCCGCGGTTGAAGGGCTTGATGCCGCCGTGTTCGATATATTTGACTGCGCGCAGCAAACGGCCGTGGACGGATCCATAAAAGGATCGGTCAGGGTCGAGTATGTGGATGACGCGGAAGAAAAGGCCGAGGACCGGATAATGAAAAAGACGGTGGAAGAGGTTCTCCGTTTGACTAAGGTCCACGGCCTTTCGAACGTGTGCTTACTCTGCAGGGATAACAGGGAAGTGGAGGATATTTCGTCGGTGCTTGTGGAGACCGGGATACCGGTCGAGTCCGATAAGACGCTGAACATAAAAGACGATCCTCTTATCAAGGAGTTGATATCCTTCCTTAAGTTCCTTGATTCGCCGGTAGACGACGCTTCTTTCGCCTCGTTCATTTCAGGCCGTATGTTCTCAAAAGCTTCGGAGATAAGTCCGGAAGAGGTCCAGGGGTTCCTTTTGGACAACAGGAGCGATAAAAGATCCCAAAAAACGCCTTTATACAAAAAATTCAAGGACCAATATCCCTCGCAGTGGGGAGAGCTCGTGCAGGACCTTTTCCGGACCGCGGGATTTGTTCCGGTTTATGAGTATGTGATACGCATAATGGACAGATACAGGGCCGTGGATAATTTTCCGGAAGATCATGCCTATTTTATGAAGCTGCTGGATATGATATGCAAGAACGAGAACAAATTCCAGACTATCGGGGAGTTCCTGGAATATTTTGCTGGCACAAAGAGCGATATTTACGTGAGCGCTGCAGGAGCGGACGCGGTAAAGGTAATGACCGTCCACAAGGCAAAAGGCCTAGAGTTCACGGCTGTCATAGTCCCGTTCCTAAAAATGGAGCCGAAGATCAGCGGACCTCAGAAACGTTCTTATGTCGTTGCTAAGACAGGGCGTGACCTCAGGCTTGTGCGGTTAAAGAAGGAGTATAACGGATATTCCGATCCCCTGGCGCGGATATACAACGCGGAATACGTGAGGTCGTTCTGCGATGAGCTGGATAACGTGTATGTGGCACTGACAAGGCCGGTAAAAGATCTCATTGTTTTTATTCCGCCCAAAGCCGGGAAAAGCAAGAATATTGTCAGGGGATTGGTCCCTCAGACCACTTCTTGTTCTTCTGGCATTCACCCCCTTGATAAGGGCCGTACGAATGATAATATTTTGCGCATACATCCCGACAAACTGTCAGACCCCATATTGTTCATAAAAGGGGACGATTTCTCCCAGAACGCGGTGGCGAAAAGACAGAGCAGGGTCGCCGGAAGCGTTGCCCATTACCTGTTGTCCAGGATCCCCGACTCGTCCCAGGGCATTACCGAAGAGATTTTGAAGGCGGCCAGTGGCCGGTATCCTTATGCTGACGTCTCGACGCCAAAAAAATGGGTGGAGAGACTGCTAAAGAACAAAGATATCTCGAAGTTCTTTGAGCCGGGGCAGAAGGTATTCACGGAGAAAGAGATCGTCAGTCCGGGCGGGGAGATGAACAGGATAGACAGGCTGATCATAAAGGATAATGAGGTTTGGGTCATAGATTTTAAGAGCAGCGACGACATGTCTAAGGACCATCATGTCCAGATAAAACGCTATGAAGGGCTGCTCAAACAGATGTACGGCCGTTCTGCGGTGAGAGGATTTTTGATATATTTCGATACCTGCAAAGTAGAGGAGCTCTAGGTGGACAAAGTCGTGACGATAGGCCTGGGTGAAGACCTTATATCCAAGCTGGCAGACCTTTTGCTGGAAGAGTCAAGGTCCAAGACCGATATGAGCCGGATGCTTTGTGTTTTCAGCAACAGGAGGGCGTCCCTGTTCCTGACAAAAGAGCTTTCAACGAGGCTTGGGACAAGCTTTTTTCCGCCTAAAATGGTCATAGATGATGATCTTGCGGAAGAGATCGTACGCTCGCACATGTCCTTCAGCGCCATGTCCGCTCAGGAGTCCCAATATCTTGTCTATAAGCTTGCAAAAAAATATGCGCCTTCGCTTGTCAGAAAAAGGCCCGGGTTCGCCGATTTTATTTCCTGGTCCAGGGAAATATCTTCTTTTATCGACCAGCTGGACATGGAGAAGGTCGATGACGGAGTTCTAAACGGTCTTAAGACCCACGCTGGGATAGGCCTGCCCGTGCCTGACAGCGTGAACCAGCTTCTCAAGAACATAGGGCATATAAGGGAACATCTCCACCGGGAAATGGAAGAACGGAAACAATACTCAAGAGGATATATATATTTGAAAGCGGCCGATCTTCTTGAGGAAAAAGACGTCTCGGAGTATGATGCGGTATTTATATGCAATTTCTTCTATATGCAAGCGACAGAGAAGGAAATGTTCAAAAAACTCCTCGGTTACGGCAAGACCAGCCTTCTGTTCCAGGGGGATCAGGCCGACTGGCCCACTTTCAAGGAGAATGCGGCCTACTTCAACTTAACCATCAAACCGTCATCCCTGCCTTGCCGGCAGGCAGACATCATCCGTCATCCATCATCCGTCATCCGCCTCTACGAA